>CAZALG010000149.1:0-5582 GCA_964485935.1 uncultured bacterium
CCCACTTCAAATCCAGCTTCAAATCTATGGAAAAAGGTCTTCCGGTTTCTCCTGTGGCACCTCCTTCCAAAAGCTTATCCTCTCCCATCTGGAAAGGAACCCATTCTCCGCCCTCTATCCTCCAGGCAAACCTCTCGATAGGTATCCTGTTTCCCTCTCTCGATAAAAAATCTCCTTTCGCAGAACAGAGTAATACCCATCCGGTATTTGCGTGTATCGTACCCTGGATAACTCCTGGAAATTCAATTGGAGAGGAATCCGCGTCAAGAAACCCAACGTCTATTCTTTTAGCCGTAATATCTATGGATAGAACTTCCTGATTAATAAAACCAACTTGCACGGAGGCACTCTGATCGGCAATTAAAAAGAATAAAACCCATACCATTTTAAACCTCCTTTTTTTATTGTAAATATAGAAATAAAACACTCCGTTGTCAAGATATTGCAAAAAAAGAGAAGGGGCGCTTATAAGGCGCCCCTTTCTCCTTAGCAGAACGTCAGTTCTAAGTGGTTCTCATTATAAAGTCTGGATGGTGTAGGTTATGATGCAGCTCGAATTAGCTGTAAAGACCTCATCTCCTGTGATGTTTACCTGGTAATCCTGATACGTTGTTAACCAACCACCTGTACTTGTTGCGCCAGTTTCAACTGCTACGGCAGAACTTGTGAAAGCAGTCCATCCACTTGTTAAGGTTCCCGTACCATCATCTTCCGCGTACTCAATATCGCCGAGAAGAATTCCGCAGGCCGGTGCAGGATCTCCATTACCTTCAACCGTAAGTTCGTAACTTGTTGAACCGTTACCAAAACCCCAAACCAGGTAATCAATTGTCTGGTGTGGACGAGCAGCTGGGGTGGTAGGTTCATAGTACGCAGAAAACGCGGCAGGCGGGAAACCAGCCATACTACCAAAGTCCCATTGGACAGGATCAGTACTAATCTGGACACCTACTATCTCGGGTATAATAAATTCGAAATCTGCTGGTTCGCTCTGAGGACTAACACCCACAGCACCAAAAGCAAGTAAGGGTAAGACTAAAAGAGAAATATAAAATTTGCGCATGATAAACCTCCTTTAAGGTTTAAACGCTTTTTGTTAACCACTTTTTAACGTCCGCTAATTTTCAAAGAACCACTTACATTACTTACAAATACCGTTCCAGAAAATAACCCCTTGATTAGCAATAACATAATTTCATCAGCATTTTGCAAACTGCAATTTTTTTCGCAGAACGCTAAGATTTTTTCATTTGTCAAATAATTATTACGAAGCAGAAATTTGCCACAAAGGCGCTAAGGCACAAAGATTTCGGACGCAGATTGAAAAAAGATTAATAGAATTTTTTGTTTGTTGTTTGTTTTAACTCGAAACACGAAACAATTGAGTTGTGTAGGTGTTGTGTTTTTAGTAAAAGAATATATAAAAAGTTATAAAAAGACCTAAAAAGATAAAAAAGAAAGAAGTCGCCAACTTTACAAACTTGACCTTATCTCTCCAGAATTTATTTATAATAGAAGATCGCATCCCTTTGTAGGTAGCGACAAAGACAACTAATAGAGGAATAATAAAGGCAATGTTATAAAAAATTAAATATAATATAGCTCTAACCCGAAGTTCCGGAACTCTGCTTACAAAAATCAACGTAGGTAGGTAAATCTGACCGGTACAGATAAATTCACTTAATGATATAAAGAAACCGCTTACAACCGCCGCAATAAATAAATTTTTCTTTCCCATTTTTTTTCTGATTACAGAATGGATTCTTTTCTTGATAAATCTGGGAAGCTGAAGCTTAACCTCTCCCAATTCGTTTCTTTTTAGCTTGATATAATCATAAAAAGAAAGAACTCCAAAGGATATAGAAAGCAGTGCTACGACCCCGAGAATAGTCTTACCTATAATATTTGTGATTTTTAAAATACTGACAAATCTAATGAGCCCCAGTCCTATTAAGAAATATACGACGAATACAACGGCACTGTAAGTAATTCCAATTAAGAGTGTTTCTTCTTCTTTCTTACCTAAAGTAGACAGAAAAGCTATAAGAAAAATTATTGTCGCAAAAGCACATGGGTTAACACCGTCTATTAAACCTGCTAATAAAATGGTGGACACGCCCATATTTTTGAATCTTTCTTTTATACTTTCTTCAGCTTTATCTCTTAACTCGAATATTCTCGTCCATGGTATTTCGGCTCCTTTTTCTTTGTATTCGAAAATAAATTCCTTAAAGGGTTTTTCCGCTAAATCTTCTCCGGTTTTATAATCCTCTCCTATAAAAAGCATAGGAGTGGTCAGCCTTTTGTTTTCCGGAACATTAAAAACTTCACAGAACGCTTCATTTATTTTTTTATTTTCTCTGCTTCCTACATCGTATTTTGTAATATCTAAATTCGAATAAGTTTTCTCGAGGAAGGAAATTTCGTAATTTATTCTTTCGCAGACTCTGCACTTATTATCATAGAAATAAGCCGCTTCTATTCGTTCTCCCGAACCAAGAGGAGAAATGCCCTGACTTTTTATTTCCGGAAAATCGCATCCCAAATCTTTGTATTCTAACATTCGCACTTCAAGCCATCTTCTTATCTCATCAAAACCCCCTAGAATGTATTTACCTACAACTATAATTGGTATGTCGTTATTTAGGTCCTTATACTCTTCTTCTATCGAAACCAGATATTCATAGTTGGAAGGATCCGATATTTCAAAGGATTTAATTGTTAAATTGTATTTTTCTATAAGAGGAGGAAGTATTTTCTCCTCAACAAAATGGCAGTCTTCGCAGTCTTCCGAATAAAAGAAATAAATTTTGATTGGAGGAGTTTTTTGTGGGTTTTTGATATTCGCCTTTAATTTGAGAGGGACTCTAAGATTTTCCGGATCGTTTGTATGGATATATATGGTTTCAGTGATACCGCCGATGTAATCTTTTGAGTTAAAAGTGACATGTATTTTTCCGGTACCGCGGGGAACGACTACTTTATTTGGGATATCCATTTTTCCACTGGCACAACCACATGATGATCTGATTGCTTCTACTTTTAAATCTTCATTGCCCACATTTCTGAAAAGAAAATCCATGGTTTTGGTTTGCATTTGTTTCATGGTTCCAAAATTAAGAACCTTACTTTTAAACTGTATGCGAGGTTGAGCGTACAGGCTCAATAATGTTATAAAAAGGATTATAATACTTACTCTAGCTCTTTTTCCCATAACGATAATAGTATATTTTTAGACCTATAAGTCAAGACCTTTTTTGGCAAAAAATTATAAGAGAAAAGTGGATACTTTTATTCTTTGACGACGTAAGGCTTTATTAGTAAAATGCCTATTTTAAAAACACTTTAGGTTTAAATTGCTATAAGCAATTTAATAGTTTGTATAATCTATTTACTGATTAGTAAGTAAGGAAATACGTCTCTTGACTTTGCAGTGAAATAACCGTAGTTATAAATTAATAATTTTGTTATCTAACGTGTGAATTTTGAGTTTGAAGGGGAAATTAAGCGAATTTGTTTATTTATTATTTGTTTTTTATTAAAAACGGGATTTGGCTTTGAGGATTAAGTTAGTAATCGCCTTGAGCCGAAATCCAAAATAGGAAGGTTAAAGGCTATATGGAGCCGTGTGTTAATGAAGTAAGAACGGATTCAAATGTCGCCAAAATCCCTGTAGCGGATAAGAACAAATTTATCTAAGTTACCCTTCCTTTCTACTGCGATATAGGAAGGGAAATCTTTAAAGGAAGAAAGGAGGGGTAGGAGAAATAATCGATTTTTTATTATTGAAAATCAACAATCAAAGACAAGAGGAAGTAAAAAAGTTAAGGAGTAGAGAATGAAATTTAAGAGTTTTATGGTAATTTTGGGAGTGGTGTGTTTGGCGGCAGTAATAGTTTTTTCCTGGGGTTGTCAAAATTCACCGACTGCTCCTGAGGAGCCAGCTAATCCTCTAGGGACGAAGATTAGGGGATATGATTCGGGCAGCTGTGGCAGCTACTGGTATACAAATTGGACTAATGGAGGATCAGTTAACTTTAACTGTAATGGAAGCAATGGTTTCAGTATTAGTTTCAGCAATGCAAATTTTGTTACAGGTATAGGCTGGAGTACCGGGGGAGACAGAACTATAAGCTTTTCAGGCAGCTGCAGCGGCTGTAGTTGGGGCCCCGGTGTCTATGGGTGGTATAGAAATCCACTTACAGAATATTACATCGGTAAAAGCGGAGGTACTAACAATGGTTCATATTCATGTGATGGGTCTTCATACACCTTGTACGTAGACCGACGATACAGCCAACCTTCCATTGACGGCACCGCAGATTTTGACCAGTACAATTGTAGCGGACCTCGTACTGGTTCCAAAAATATGGGTTGCCACTTTAACGCGTGGAGAAATCTTGGAAGGAGCGTAGGCAGTCAAGACTACCAGGTTGTAATGGTAGAGGGTTGGAGTAACAATAGTGGGAATGCTAGTGTAACACTCGGCGGAGGCAGTTCGACCACAACCACCACAAGCGGTGGTTCAACCACAACCACAACCAGTAGCAGCAGCGGTGGCGTATCAATCGTGGTAAGGGCACGCGGTACGAGTGGTAGTGAAAGTATCGATGTGAGGGTCGGCGGCAACACGATTACTACCTGGACATTAGGTACAGGCATGGCAAATTGGCAGACCAGTACCCAGTACACTGGTGGTCTAACTGTGTGCTTTACCAATGACGGCGACAACAGAGACGTTCAGATAGATTATGTCCAGGTGGATGGTCAAACCCGTCAGTCGGAAAACCAGAGCTACAACACCGGTGTCTGGCAGGATGGTTCTTGCGGCGGTGAGTACAGCGAGTGGCTCCATTGTAACGGCTGTATAGGGTATGGTGATGTTTCAGGCGGAAGCAGTTCGACCACCACAAGCGGTGGTTCAACCACAACCACAACCAGCAGTAGCTGGTGGTGGGGCGGCAGCTGGTGGTGGTAGTAGGTGACGTAAAGCTTGGATGTTGATAGCAGCTAAGTATTAGGAAAGCAAGTTTTTTTAGTAAATAGAGTTGCCCGGAAAATTATCCGGGCAGCTCTTTACTTTTGAGAAATAATTATTAGAATAGAAGAAAAGGGAGTTGTTCAAATGAAGAAAAGAGTCTGGTTTTACACCGCGATTATCGTTTTGTTTGTTATCTCTGTAGGATTTATATTATCCCGAATGAAAGTATTTGAATCGAAGCCGATAATTTCATCGACAGTCTCATCGGCAGAAAAGCCTGATAACTTTGTATTAATCAAAGGCGGGACTTTTAGGAATAAAAAGTCCAACTACTACAGAAAGAATGTAACAATATCGGACTTTTATATCGGCAGATATGAAGTAACTCAAAAAGAGTGGACCAGTGTAATGGGAAGTAATCCCTCGAAATTCAAAGGCGAGGATTTGCCTGTAGAGATGGTAAGCTGGTATGACTGTGTTGAATACTGTAATAAAAAGAGTATAAAAGAGGGCTTAAAACCTTATTATAATATAGACAAGAATAAAAAAGACCCGAATAATGAGAATGATATCGATAGTATAAAATGGACGGTAACGATCA
>CAZALG010000150.1:0-5581 GCA_964485935.1 uncultured bacterium
CTTAAAACATGACTGATCTTCATTCCATCCATATCCTTCGATATTTCCCGGAAGAGCCCACAAATCCGAACCATATTTTTGCGTAAATACAAGTAAATTTCCGCCATTTACAACATAATCTTCCAAATCCTGTTTGAAGGTAGGAGAATTAAATCCTTTTAATCCGGCTGACCCGATAACCAATAATTTAACCGCATCTGAAATATCAACATCCGGATTATTAAGAATTTTCAAATCAGGTTTAATGGGCAATGTTTCTATCCCATATCTTCCAAGAATATGTCCATACCCATCAGCCCATCCCGAAAGGAGGATACCGATATCTGGCAATCCCAAACCGGGAGAAGCACCTCTCATTTTCAAAGATGTAACAGAAATACCTTGTGTTCGTATCAACCAGGGAGTCGGATATTCCATCTTCCCTGGAGACTGATTTTCATCGGGATGGTCTTTCCTATGTCCCTCTTCCGACCAGTAATATCCTTCTGCAAAATTTACCGCGCACTTTGCGGAAACCTGGCTTGAGACACTTGCAGAAGAGGAACTCCCGTTGTTTCTAAGAGTAAATACATTCCTATGAGTACCCCCGGGGGAAAGAGAAAATGGAGCGTTATCGACATCGGAGACTGACCAACCTCCCGAAAAGCCGAAACTAATGTTACATTTAACATCATATTTTAGTGAGCCACCGTTTGTAATCACATTCGGTCTTATAGATGATCCTTCTGCTACATTTGTGGCTTCGGGACTGATATCCATATTAAGTTCCGGACTCTCAGTAGTAAACGTGAATGGATAATTACCTCCGGGCTCTCCATCTTCATTTCCATCTAAAAGAACCCCATCCTTGCTCTTTGCTGTTCCCGCAACGATTATTGTATAATCTTTACAATAAATAAGGAAACCATCCAGAACTATTTCAAGCACCTCATCATCACTGCGCCAATTCTTACTGCAGGCAAACGGAACCTGCACAGCCGCAGCGGTTATAGTCCTATTCATTGGTTTAGAAAAAGTAATCGTTATTGGCTTTTTATCTACGGGAACATCTTTCGCGTCTTCTGAAGGGTCGGTGTATACAACAATGGGCAAATCGGTTACCTCAAATTTATGCCTCTCATCAACACCGTTTGAATTCCCATCACCGGTAACATCCAATCTCTCATTCACATCCCCTTCAAAATCATCTTTCGCGTCCACAATCAACACTGCTTTACTCTTATAATCTTCCCATGAATCGATTGTAAATGTTCCTTCCCATATTTGCCTGTTAAAAAGAATACCTCCCCTCCAGCCTCCTGATACGATGTAGTTTTCGCTACCCGCTTCCGATTTAACTCTAACCTCATCCAACATATCTTCATCCATAAAAGAAGAAAATAATATTTTAACTTGTATTTCTTTATCGCCTATACTGGCTGGAGACTTTATTCCGGATTCCGTTTCTGCTCTTCCCCCATAATCCCATTCATAAGGATAACTCTGGTTACCCCCATAAACTCCATACTGATAAATAATATTTGTTCCCTGCTTGATAAGAACCCCTACTATCCTCGGACTGTTGTATATTTTCATATCTTGAGCACCAGACATTACAAGCTCTGGATGGCTATATTCACTCAAAGCCTCACCAATTGTTTTGTTCCTCAAATCACCTTTCTGTTTAACGGTTTCAAAATAATCTCTCCCGCCTGTTCTGTAAAATATATTCATGGGAACGTCAAAGTACTGACTACCGTATTCAACAAGACCGCTCCATCCAAAGCAACAACCCGATCCTGTAAAAGCGCTGGTGAAATTGTGAGAATAACAACTATTAAAATATACTATTGAATAAGGCAGACTTGTTCTCTTCTGAATAAAAAGAGGAGAAATCACAATCTGACACTCCCCAGTTAAAGTATCTATCATTAATTCAATTTCGCCAGGGCCAGCATTGAATCTCTTCCGCAAACCGTCCCGCCTCACTTTTGCCGCTGCTTCATTCGTACCAAGGCTTTCGATTTCCAGCCATCCGCTAGGATGTCCATGCGCTGCTATAAGAAGAAATCCGACGGAACCATTTACTACAGACATAAATTTAACCAAATCGTTGCTTGGGCTGCCTTGATTATCAGCCCACATATATCCGTGTGGTACCAATATTCCTCCTACAGGAGTAAACGCATTGCTAGAAGGGGGCGGAGCGCTTGCAGTGATATATCCATATCCAATAGTAGATTCTGGTATCCTCGGGGGTACATCGCCCAGAAGGGAGACACTGGCAAATAAAAAAAGATATAAAAACAGTGATATCTTCTTCATTTTCTATTATCCTCTTTTTTAGTAGGCCATTCCGAAGGAGTATAATTATAGAGTAATTCTTTTGACGCATTTTCACTTATAATTCTACTAAGCCTTCCAATTTTTTCTTGCATATTAAGTGTATCAGATTTTAATATCTCCAAAGTTTCCCAAAGATAGTGTTCGAGGCGAAAACCTCTATCTCTATAAGTGTAAAATATTACAAGTTGATCGCTCAAGACTCTTTCTGTTCCTTCTTTCATATTAATCACATGTTCCTTCACCGTATTAATATCTCGAGCCGGGCGAGGACTATAACCGGATGAAGGGTCTCCGCCATGCAACTGTAATAAATATTCAGTAGGATGTTCATCTCCAGGAAAGAAATACTCAACATTCACAGTACAATCATCCTTTCCTACAAAAGTCGTATTTAAAACAGAAAAAAGAGTATCGGTTGTGGCTATCTTAAGAACCGAATCTACCGCCTCATCCCTACCTATCTTTGGCTCAATCACTATATATACCCTTCTCATTTTTTTAAATAAAGATTCCCGCCTCTTAAAATATGGCCCTAATCTTAAATTGACTTCTCTTATTTCTTCCTCAAGCTTTATTTCTTCTCTTCTCTTTTTCTCAATTTCATATTTCGAAGGGAGGACAGGAAAAATTTGTACTCCGTTAATAAACAACATCGTGTCGGATTTAATCTCCAACTTATACGGTGGTTTAATATAATGACCATAAGCAATAACATGTCCGGTAGCAATACCCTTTTCGGGAGTTACAGGACTTATATCGATTTTATACAAGGCCGGCTCTTCTTCAGGCTTAACCAATGGTTCATATGCTTCCATCTCCGGACTTGCTTCTTGCCCAGTTATTACAGATTCCGATTCAACCTCCTCCTTCACACCCTCCACCTCCGCCTTTGTCGCCATTCCAAGTAAGAAACAAAAAGATAAAACTAATAAAAAAGATATTCTACAATTAGACATTTAAAACCTCCTCTTAATTTAGTTAAATAGCCACATTATTAAAATGATTAAAATATCCCCCACCCCACCAAAAAACATACTTTAATATTCTATGAAAATATTTAGTTTTGTCAAGCATTAAAGCCAAATGTAAAAAATAAGTTAGGAAAATACCCTATACTCTTACTGAGGTCAAGTCTTCTTTGTATAAGTAAGATTTACAATCAAACTGTCAATTTAAGAGAAAAAGGGATTTTGTTATTAGAAAATACTAATTCGTTTATCGATTATGCCTTTGGTTTACAAAAAATCCTTCCTCTTTTTACTCTTCGCATTCAGGAAAGACTGGCTCTTTTGTATATTATTTATAAGAGTTATATTAAAAACACGGATTAGAAGAGAAGCTCGAAGCAGTGCGAAGGTTGATAATTTTGAATTATTAATTGATAACGCCCTATACCCAACATACTATACCCTAATAATAGGCACGGAGACACAGAGTTTTTATTTGTTGGTCTAAAAATTCAAAAAAAAGACCTAAGCCCTTTATTATCTTTAGGCTAACCAGCGTACATAAACAAAAAAATTAGGGTCTAAAATACTTATTCCTTTTTGATCCGACTGCGTAGTGAACAATTCTTCTGTCCGCTGGTTTTCATTAAGTAAATTGATGAATCTACTAACAGCTTCGTGGAAAGTATCATCTAGGCCAATTTCAGGTAGAGAGAAGGACATGCTTGGATCTTTTCGTTTAAATTCCTTAAATAAAGACTCAACAAAAAACCCAGGTAATCCTGCCTCTCTAGCGGCGGTCTCCATAATATTTTTACAATTCTCGTAAGGCTTAAGCGTATTTGCTACCCATTTTTTTATACCTTCACCCAATTCTGCCCGTGAGATCTCAACATCTGCGTCTATTTTATCATCGCACCATTTTGTGATACCTGATGCTAAGCATGCGATTATACAAAACTGCTGCATCAAAAGCGGCGAGCCGCTAGCTTCCTTGGAAAGAAGTTCCAGTGTCCTATCCGTAAAATCGACGTTTAACGTTTTTCCACCGGCCAAAGCAATTTTAGCTAAATCTTCTTGGCTCCACCATCTTAATTTTAAATACTCAACACGTCCAGAGAGTTCTTTATTGAAATCAAACAATTTGTATGGGTGCTCAGGAATGCCAACGAGGAGAACAGATACCCTTTTATCTGAGAACTCTCGAAGATCCAGAGACAATTGTTCTATGATACTGTCCCTAAGACGATGGTAGTTTTCAAATACCAGAAAGGCATCATATTTAGAAAAGGCATCTGCAACAGCCATTGCGGTTTTAGGTTGAGACTGATAAGCATATTGACGCTCCCTTTCTACTAAATTATCGTTAGCATCACTCGATGAAACACCAAAACTAGCAATACCTTGAATGCCTACATTAGCATTTAACTTTGCCCCTTTCGCCTTCTTTGAGCTTCTTTTAACAGTTTCTTTCTCAAGATGAGGCTTCTTTAGCCTGAATATAGCATATGAGTAAAGTTGCCCAATATCTTCTGTTCGGTTACATGGCACAGGTACAGCTTGCTCCCCCTCAAAAACAGTCTTCCAGAGTTGCGTTTTTCCGACTTTGCTAGGACCGTGTATTACATAGTGTTTTCCAGGATCTCCTAATGCCATGCTAAGAGTCGCTTCGTATGTTTTCCCTTCTTCTGTATTCCTCTTTACATAAGATAGATGAGGTGCATACGATGTAGAAAAAACATCTCTTAAGTAAAAACCTTTAGTTTTTACTGCAATCAATCCCGGTTTTTCTGACGATGCGTCACGCAATATTCTGTAGTAAAAATTGTCATCCTCCATATCGGGAAGGCCGCCCTCATAGAACAAATAAACTCCATGCGTACGCTGCTTGCGGGGGATTTTAAGAAAATCGTTGATATAATCCCCTACAGGTTCCTCTTCAACAAAATTTAAATCATTTGGCAAGTTTAATCTCCTTTTTCGTTATTTCTAAAAAAGTCTAAGTTTTTTCAAATTTTAATTTCGAATAACAATTCTTTGAAAGCAGCGAACCTTTTTCATATAAATAAATTATATAACTATTGTTATACATACTTTAAATTTAAGAAATCATTCTCATAAGTCAAGGGGCGGTGGGTGCTTCGCACCGGTTAAATAGTTTAATGGTTAAATAGTTGAGTGGGAAAAACAAAAGTTAATACAAATACAAACAATATCTTCTTCATTTTTTTCCATCCTCACGTTTCTCAGGCCACTCACACCCCATTGGGGTCAGGTCTTGTTTTTTGAATTTTCATTTCTTGCTTCTT
>CAZALG010000151.1:0-5475 GCA_964485935.1 uncultured bacterium
CCGTCATTTCTGTTTTTATGAATCCCGGAGCAATAGCATTCGCAGTAATGTTTCTGGAACCAACTTCTCTGGCAATCGATTTTGTAAAACCAATTATTCCGGCTTTCGAAGCAGCGTAATTTGATTGCCCTGCATTACCCATGATTCCTACAATTGAGGAAATAGAAACGATTCTTCCCCAGTGAGAACTCATCATTCCACGGATAACTGTTTTTGTGCAATTAAAAACGCCTTTTAAATTTATCTGTATAACTTTATCCCAATCTTCTTCTTTCATTCTCATAAGTAAATTATCACGAGTTATACCAGCGTTATTGATCAGAATGTTTATATTTCCCACGGAAGAACTTACTTCAGAAATTGCGGATTTTACTGCCTCGGAATCGGTTACATCGACTTTTAGAAAAGAAGCTTTAACGCCCAGGCTTTTAGCTTCTCGGGCGACAGCTGATGCATCCTGAATATCAAACACAACACAATCAATACCGTTCGAGGCGAGCTTTAAGGTTATACCTTTCCCGATACCTGCTCCCCCTCCGGTAATTAAAGCCAATTTATTGTTCATTTAAAATCCCCTTTAAATCTTTTGGATAAGAAATACTCATTGTTTCGACTTTGTCAAGTGTCTTTTTCACCAATTTCGTTAAAATACTTTTGTGTCCAATTTCAATAAAACGCTCAACCCCGTCTTTTTTCATATTTTGAAGAGTCTTAACCCATTGGACGGGTTTTTCTATTTGTGAACCAAGGGTTTCCAATATTTCATCTAATTCGGTAACCTGTTCGCCTGTAACATTTGAATAAACAGGTACCAGAGGCTTTTTTATTTCAGTTTTAGAAAGGACCTTCTTAAAAGGAAGCGTAACCTCCTGCATAAGTGGAGAATGAAAAGCTCCGGAAACCTTAAGAGGAATAACCATTGCTCCCTTAGCCTTTAGCTTTTCTTCAGCTTTTCTCACAGCATCGGCTTCACCCGTAATAACGGTTTGCGTGGGCATGTTAAAATTTGCTGCGTTAACAACGCCCTCTACAGAGTCTAATATCTCCAAAACTTTTTCGGAAGAGAGCCCTATAATCGCGCTCATTGTACCTTTTTTGGCCGCACTCATCAGTTCACCTCTAAAACGAACCAGGTGCAAAACATCTGTAAAGCTAAATGTGTCCGCCACAAGATGCGCAGTATATTCACCTAAACTGTGGCCGGCAACGTAAGAAAATTCAAGCTTTTCTTTTATAATACTAAAAATAGCGTATGAGTTTAATATTATTGCGACCTGAGCATTTTGCGACTCTGTCAATACTTCTTCAGGCCCATAAAAGGAAATTTCTTTAATGGAAAAACCGAGTAATTTGTCTGCTTCGTCGTAAAGGTCCTTCGCGATAGTATATTCTTCGTACAAATCCTTTCCCATCCCTACTCTCTGGATTCCCTGCCCCGGGAAAATAAGAGCTGTTTTCATTGACTTAAACTTTCCTGTATCAAAGAATTGACTTTTAAATCGTAAAATTTATAACCTTTAAGTATTGCGTTTTTGATGGCTCTATCATTGGATTTTCCATGACAAATTACGGTAATACCGTTGATACCTAATAATATAGCTCCACCGTACTCTTCGTAATTTACTTTTTTAATCAAATTTTTTAACACTGGGTGTATTAGAAGACCGCCCAGAGCAGCAATTAAATTTTTTGACGTTCCTTCTTTTATCTCGGATAAAAGAAAATCTACCATCGATTCTCCGAATTTTAAAATCGCATTGCCAGCGAATCCGTCGCAAACCACAACATCCGCATTGCCGTTTAATATATCATATCCTTCTACATTACCTATAAAATTAATGTTCGCATCTGAAAGCAAATTGTGGGCTTCTTTTACACTTTTTCCGCCTTTTGTATCCTCTCTTCCCATAGAGAGTAAGCCTACTGAAGGATTATTCAGGTTAAATACTTTTTCGAGATACAAAGAACCCATAACGCCAAAATCTCTTAGATTTTCAGGTTTCACACCTGAGTTTGCACCAACATCGAGTACGAGAACCTTCCCTTCTTTTGTGGGGAAAAAAGTAGCTAAAGCAGGTCTGTCAACGCCTTTTAGGCGACCAAGAGAAAGTATAGAAAAAGCTACGGCAGCGCCAGTGTTTCCAGCTGAAATAGTTACATCGACTTCGTTGTTTTTCTGTAGATTTACGGCTCTCGCGAGAGAAGAGTCTTTCTTTTGTCTATATGCTTCCATTGGGGGATCACCCGCATTAATCACCTGAGAAGTATCAATAATCGAAAACTTATCCGGAATATCGAATTTTTTAATTATCTCTTTATTCCCTACAAGATTAATTTCAATTAAATCTTTTAACTCATTATAGGCAAGTTTTGTACCATCAATAATCTTACGGGGAGCATAATCGCCCCCCATAACATCAACTGCAATCTTCATTAGGCTTCTTCAAGATTCTTTAAAACCAAACGACCCTTATAATAACCGCATTTTGGGCAGACTCTGTGTGGTTTTGTCAATGAATGACAATGAGAGCATTCAACCAAATTGCTTTCTTTAATTTTCCAGTGAGTCCTTCTTTTTTTTCCTCGAGTACGCGAGGATCTCCTTTTTGGAACCGGCATAATATCCTCCAATTGTTTTACTTTGAGTTTAACTAAGTAAGACTTTTTTCTTTTTCTTTGCTATGTGCACAAGTTGTCTTGTTAAGGTTAACACCACAAATCGGACAAAGCCCCATACATTCTTCACTGCAGAGCGGTTTAATAGGAACCGATAGAATTATTTCATCACGAAGAAAAGGGCCTAAATTAATGCGATCATTTGCTAAAATATATTCACTTTCAGTATCATCGGTTTCTCTAACTGGCTTACCATCAATGTCATAATCTGCCTTTTTTTTAAATTCTAAATTGAAATTGCGTTTTTTACGTTGTTTTATATCTTCAAGACACCTGGAACATTTAAGTGTCAGATTGTGTTCCTCATACCCCTTCACGTTATAAGAGTTACCACTCTTATGTATCCACGCATGTACGTAGATATCACCCGTGATTTCTTTAACAGAGACAGTTTCTTCTTTAATATGCAAATCTATTTTACTACCATCCTTAGGAAGATTTGCGACATTGATATGTAAATCCATAACGCCTATAAAATAAAAAAAAACCCCTTTTTGTCAACCTCCGTAGAACAATTAAAAAATCAAATATTGAAGTGGAAAATTACAAATAAAAAACTGTTAGTGTGTTAGTGAGTGGGTGTGTTGGTGAGTTCAAAAAAACAGACCAACGGACTAACCGACCAACAGACCAACTATGTTCGTCATTTTGTTTTTTAATTTTTAGTATTTAATTTACATTTTAAGGTAGAAAAAAAATAGGATTGTCGAGCGATTTCGCCTAAAATTGCACGCTCCAAATTAGAAAATGCTAACTATATTATCCCTTGACTAATTGAGTGTTTTATATATATTTGCATATACGAAATGTTTCTTGAAAGCATATATTGCAAGAATTTTCGGAATTTTAGATCCTTAAATTTAGATTTCCTTGAGGGAAAAAATCTGATTATTGGTGATAACAGTGTTGGGAAAACCAATTTGATAGAAATGGTTTACTTTCTTTCTACTTTTAGTTCCTTCAGGACGCAAAGGATGGAAAATCTTGTTCATTTTGACAAAGATTTTTTTACTCTTTCAGGAACATATGGAGGTACAGAAGTCAAGGTTAAATATTCAGGGAGAAAGGAGATTTTTATCGAAGATTTGATGCAAAAGAGTATAAAAGAAGCTTTCGGAACAATTCCCGTTGTGGCATTAACTAACGAGGATATAGAAATAATAAATGGTGGGCCCCGAAACAGGCGTTATTTTATGAATATAAGCATTTCTATGTATGACAGAAAGTACCTCGGTTATTTGTATGAATATAGAAGAGCAAAAAAACAGAGAAACAAGCTTCTTCTTAATGCCAAGAAAGGGGGGTGTCTCGGTAACTTCGAGTTATGGGAAAAACAATTGATTAAATCAATTTATCCAATAGTGAAGGCGAGAAGGTTTTTTATAAAAAAACTCTCTTTTTATACACGGGAAATATTTGAGGATCTTACGGGAAAAACCTTCGAAATAGAATATATCCCTGGAGCCGATTATGAGAATATCGAGGCGGAGTTTAATAAGAAAAGGAAACAAGAGATGAATGCAGGATATACTTTATTAGGACCTCATAGAGATGAAATTATGTTTGAAGTTGAAAATTATCCGGCAAAGGCGATATCTTCTTTTGGAATAAAAAAATTGTTAATAGCATCTTTGAAAATGGGGTTCTCCAGAATATTGACTGATATAAGAGAAGAAGAACCAATACTGCTTGTAGATGAAATGTTGGGCGGTCTGGATAAAAGAAACACCGATTCTTTGGCTCGATTCTTAAAGAAGGCAAAACAAGTCTTAATTACAACTACTAAAGAAGATATTAAATTTGATAAGGATTGTAGTAGATATATAATAAAGAAAAAAAATGGAACCCCATTTATTAGCAAATGTGCTGAAAAGATACGTACATTCTAAACCACTCGGTGAAAGTCTTCTTAAGATTGAAGTTTTAACCCAGTGGGACGAAATATGTCCTCCGGTAATTGCCAAGCACGCAAGGCCGGTAGGGTTTAAGAATAAAAAATTGAGTTTAGAAGTAAATTCATCCGCATGGTTAAATGAGCTCACCTTTTTTAAAGAAGATTTGATAACAGCGTTAAACCAAAAAGCAGGAAAGAAAGTGATAATAGAAATTCGGTTCTATCTCAGGGAGGGTTAATGGAAAAGAACGAATACATGGCTTCGAGTATAAAAGTCTTGAAAGATTTGGAAGGAGTCAGAAAAAGACCCGCAATGTATATAGGAGATACAGGTAAAAGAGGACTCCATCATCTAATATTTGAGGTTGTAGACAATTCAATTGACGAAGCAATGGCCGGATACTGTGATCGAACTAATGTTACTGTTTCGGAAGATAATTCAGTTATAATAACCGACAATGGTCGTGGCATTCCGATTGATTTGCATAAGGAAGAAAACAAATCGGCATTGGAAGTTGTGATGACGACTCTCCACGCGGGAGGAAAATTCGACTCCAACACATATAAAGTTTCAGGGGGACTTCACGGTATAGGGGTTTCGGTTGTTAACGCGCTCAGTTCCTGGATGAAAGTGGAAATAGCAAGGGAAGGCTATCTGTGGACTCAGAGTTACGAAAGAGGTAAAGCAACAACAGATTTAAAGAAAGGAGCCATAAGAAAAGCAACAGGAACAAAAATATCTTTTTATCCTGATCCTGAAATTTTTGATGAAATTGAGTTCAGCAGAGAATATCTTGATGAACGTCTTCGGGAATTGGCTTTCCTTAATAAAGGGTTAAAGATAGAACTTGACTTTAAACCAGAAGGTAAAGTGGAAAGCTTTCAGTACAAGGGAGGGATAAAAG
>CAZALG010000152.1:0-5452 GCA_964485935.1 uncultured bacterium
CTTTGCCGGAAAAATGGCATGGCCTTTCCGATAGGGAAGACCGTTACAGAAAACGCTATCTGGATCTTATTGCGAATGAGGAGAGCACAAAGGTTTTCCGTATACGGACTCTTATCATTCAAGAAATAAGAAACTTCTTAAACGAAAGAGGTTTTATTGAAGTAGAGACTCCGATTCTCCAGCCGCAGTACGGAGGAGGATTCGCGAAACCATTTAAAACCTACCAGGAATCTCTAAAGAAGGATTTATTTCTCCGTATTGCTTACGAGCTATACTTGAAGAGATTGATAATAGGTGGAATGGAAAGAGTTTACGAGATAGGAAAAGATTTTAGAAATGAAAGTGTCGACCGGTCCCATAATCCCGAGTTTACGATGTTAGAGCTTTATCAGGCTTACGCGGATTACTACGATATGATGGAAATTGTAGAAGCACTTTTCGAGCGTTTGCTTGAACGTTTTATCGGTTCGAAGGAATTGGAATATCAGGGAGAAAAGGTTTCTTTTAAGGAGGGCTGGCAGCGACTTTCTTATTACGGTGTCCTTCAGGAGAGAACAGACGTTGATTTTAAAGGTTTGTCGTTTAGTGATATCAAAAAGCAGGCTAAAAAATTGAATATAGATATAGAAGGTCTTTATACTTCAGGTAAGGTACTTGATGCGATATTTTCCGAGGAAGTAGAACCCACAATCGATAAGCCGACGTTTATTATGGATTACCCGAAGGATATTTCTCCTCTTGCAAAAGATAAAAGGGATGAAGAAGGGGTTGTAGAGCGCTTCGAGCCTTTCCTTTTTGGGATGGAGATCGGAAACGCTTATTCAGAGTTAAATGACCCGATTGAGCAAAGGAAGAGGTTTGAAGGGCAGTCTAAACTCAGAGAAAAAGGTGACCTTGAAACCGAATCTCTTGATGAGGATTTCCTAACCGCAATGTCTTACGGAATGCCTCCGACAGGCGGGTTGGGATTGGGAATCGATCGTATCGTTATGATTCTTCTGAATCAGCCTTCTATTAGAGATGTGATCCTTTTCCCTCAGCTTAAATAGATTGTATGAACCACAGAGAACACAGAGAAATAATTGTGTTGAAAAAGAAAAAAACACTGAGATCACAAAGAAAAAAAACAAAAAAAGTAATAGCCACGGATGAACACGGAAATACACGGATTAAAAAAAATATTTTGTTGTTTTAGTAAAAAAATATATGGGAAGGGAAGGGGATCAGTGTTAATCGGTGAAAATCAGTGGTTAATTAAGGGGTTGTGGAATGGGTTTAAAACAAAAAAACTTTGTGGGATTTGTGGCTATAAATGACTGAAGATTTAGATAAGTTAAAAAAGATTGGTAAAACTTTAGAAAAGCTTCCAAATAAATTTACCCAGGCAGATTTCCCGATTGAATTTAAAACGAATGAGCTTACGGCATTGTGTCCCTTCACCGGACATCCTGACTTTTATAAGCTAAAAGTTAAATATAAGCCAGATAAGTCTATTGTAGAATTAAAGAGTGTGAAGCTATATATAGAAAAATTCAGAGATCTAAGGACTACTCACGAAACACTTTTAAACATAATTTTCGAGGATTTCAAATCCTTATTATCTCCCAGGTATCTTTTTGTTGAGCTGAAAGTTAATATTCGCGGTGGAATAAAAACTACGCTTTCCCGGGAAGAAAATCCGAATAATTAGGATTAGTTAATAGTAAAATAGTTGAATCGTTAAATAGTTGTTTTTGGATTTAGGATTATGGGGTTGGGATTTAGGGACAACAAAAATCTTTGTGTCTTTGTGCTCTTTGTGTGAATTATAGTTTCGAGTTACGCGTTTAAAGTTTCGGGTTAAAAAACAAATCCTGATAATTCACGTTATAATTCTGTTTTTAAAATTTACAATTTGAAATTTCTAACTTGCAATTTAAAATTAGATACTAAGAAATGTTGTACTTCTTCGTGTCTTAATGCCTTCGTGGATGTATTAAAGGAATATCTGCATGACAATCGCAGATGCCAGCGCAACCGTTAAATTATCATTTATTTCTATAGGCAGGGCTTCGGTAACAGTAGCCGCGATTGCACCAAAAATCAAAATTAAAAGGTGAATCCGTATTCCTGTCCATTGATAGAATATGAGAGCTAGTACCATTACTGTTATAAAAAATGCCAGACTGCCTTCGAGGCTCTTATCTCCTATTTTTACTTTTCCGTATTTGGTGCCAATAATAGCGGAAGCTGTGTCTCCGAAGAGCATATATACCAGACTCACAATTGCTACCTGCTTGTTAAAGAAGGCGATCACTATTATATTTGAAATAAGAAGAGCTGTGGTTCCTGTAATCATACCCTGTCTTACCTTTAATATTCCCTTAGAATGTTCTGCTATTGTCCTCCAGAGGTTGGGAGAAATATATCTCATCACTTCGAGAGTAGTCATTATACCCAAGAGATACAAAAGTAACATTTCAACAATAATTTTATTCGGAGAGAAATAATACACTACGGGAAATACAATGCCGGCTCCGATTCTGAAAAATTTTCTTCTTTTTAGTATCACTTATTTCCTCCCTTTATAGTTATATTAATCAAAATTTTGTCTTTTTTGCAAAAAAATATTCCATTTAATTTTACCAACTTTTTCTGGCAAATAAAATATTAAAATTTAAAAAGCAAAATGACAAATAAAAATGTAAAATCATCTTTTGCCCTTCAACGTTAGAATACTTGAAGCGAAAATTTTGCTTATTTCATCTAATTCCTCTAAAAACCAGTTAACCTGTTCAGGTGTTGCTCTTTTGCAATCCCTAAGTAGAGTAATCCATAGCTTGCTTTCATTAGTAGATTTAAGAGAATAATTGAAATAATTAGTGAAATCTTTCTTGCTACTCGCAGATTGACCTTCAACGTAATTACCTAAAATACTTGTACCGCTACGAAGTAATTGATCTCCAAGTCTTTTGGAAACGTTATCCTTAGGTAAATTGTCTAAAAACTCAATAAGTTTTAGAACAAAGTTGTACAATCTTTTTTTGTATTTATTTTTGAATTTTAATCTGTCATTTTCCATTTTGATATTTGATTTTTACATTTTAGCGGCTTTGCCGCGATATTAGTTCTTTGATTAGATCGAGGTTTAAAAGAATTCCGAGGGTTAAAAATATAAGCACAAACGGAATAAAAAGAGGCATGGAATTCCAGTAAAGCCATATCCAGAGGCCGAGAGCTATCAGGAATATTGGTAAAAATGTTTTCATAGTACGTGGAATTTTCTGAAGCAGGAAAAAAGCCACTATAGCAACGATAGAGAATTTTGGGAAGAGATATATCATTACGCCTCCGGAACTCGCAGCGCCTTTTCCTCCCTTAAAGCGTAGGAATAATGAATAACAGTGTCCGATTACAGCGAACAGACCTGTTATGCCTGTCCAGAATGCATTCAGGTGAAATATTTTATCTGCTAAGAGCATTGGTATTATTGCTTTCAGGGCGTCCAGAAGAAATACAAGAACACCCCAGAATTTTCCGATTTCTCTCGCGACATTACCGGCTCCTGGATTGCCGCTCCCGATATTTCTTATGTCTACTTTTTTGAACTTTGCGATTATAACAGCATTTGGAATAGAACCGAATGTATATCCTGTGATTAAAGAAACTATAATTTTAAAAGTCAGATTTTGTATCCCCATCTAAACTTAAAATTATTAACAACACCCTACCTCCTAAATCCTATACCCTGAATATTATAGCGGGGGTGGGATTCGAACCCACGACCTTTGGGTTATGAGCCCAACGAGCTACCTAACTGCTCCACCCCGCGTCAAACATAATATAGTTTTCGGGCATTTATTGTCAACCCCCCCTAAAGATTGTAAATTTTAAATTGTAAGTTGTAAATTGTAAATTGTAAATTTCCCCCTTTCCCTTCCCCCCTGAAGATTGTAAATTTTAAATTGTAAGTTGTAAATTGTAAATTTTTTATTTTCCTTTCCCCTGGAGATTTGAAATTTTAAATTGTAAGCTATAAATTTCTAATTTTAAATTTTTTATTTTTTACCTCTTATTACCGATTTCCTAGCTGTTACAATCGATTTTCCTATAATATTGCCGAGAGCTTCCGTTTCTTTTATAGTATTTTTTATTCCATCACCTTTCAGAATCTGTGTTTTTTCTATTAATTTTAACCAGTACATCGATTCTCTTATCTCTTTTAAAACAATTTGCATTTTATGTATAAAGTCCGCCCTACTTTGAGCTCCGCATGCCTCCTCGTAATTTGCTCCCGCAGAAGTACCTGAACGTAAAAGTTGCCCCTTAATATGATAGCCAACTGTATCTTTCTTTAATTTCCCGCAGAGCTTTATAATCTCGGCACCGTAATCCAATAATCTTTCGGAAATCACATCTGCTTTTTCTTTCATAGTTTAATTTTCTCTTTTTTCAAACTTACAATTTTCAACTTGCAATATTCAATTTCCAATTCGACATTGGAATGTTATCTCTTAATCTTGTATGGAAGCGTCAATCCTTAAATTCCTGTCTGTCTTCCAGGGCTCTTGTGAGGGTTAAGTCATCTGCAAAGTCTATATCGGTCCCGAATGGG
Organism: uncultured bacterium; assembly: GCA_964485935.1. GTDB lineage: Bacteria > Hydrothermota > UBA3072 > UBA3072 > UBA3072 > JAFGHJ01. The sequence goes on from CAZALG010000152.1 coordinate 4,595, forward strand.
ATACCTCTTGCGATACGAGTTATTTTTACACCTCTGTCTTTTAAATTTTCTTCAATGTATAAAGCAGTTGCTTCTCCTTCCGTTGTCGGATTCGTCGCTATGATTATTTCCTTTATTCCTTCTGTTTCTACTCTTTTTATTAAAGAAGCGATGTTTATATCTTCCGGATAAGTGTCATCGAGTGGGGATATAAGTCCTCCCAGTACGTGATACAGTCCTTCATAAGAATTTGAGCGTTCGATTGCAAAAACATCCATTGGTTTTTCCACAACACAGACTGTCGATTGGTCTCTTTCAGTAGATGCACAGATATGACATAAATTTTCTACCGTTATGTTTCCGCATTTACTGCAGAATTTTATTTCCGAGAGTACTTTTTCTAAAGAATAGAGTATTTTTTGCCCGATATTGGGTTTGGTAAGAATATGGAAGGCAATTCTCTCCGCGGATTTCTTACCGATTCCCGGCAACGATTGAAGAGATTGTATGAATCGTAGAAAAGAGCCTGGCGGTTTCAAGATATCAGGTCTTGAATTCCATCTAAAGGCAAGAATCCAATTGCCTCTTGCATTTTCTTTTGAAATAAATCTTTTGTTTTTTCCTTACTAATGTTTACTGCCGAAATTATTAAATCTTCCATTAAGGTTTTATCCTTTTCTTTAAGCAGTTCGTCTTCTATCTCTAACTTTAGGATTTCTCCGAATCCGTTTGCTTCTACCCGTACCATTCCTCCCCCGCTCTCACTTACAATTTTTTCTTTTTTAAGTTCTTCTTTGATTTTATCTACTTTTTTCTTTAGATTTTCTAGGTCAAATAAATTCTTCAGCATTAAATATCTCCTTTACTTTCGTGACCATC
>CAZALG010000153.1:0-5435 GCA_964485935.1 uncultured bacterium
ATCGCAAGAGCTGTTTTTATTGGTATTGGATTCGTTTCAATAAACTCGACTTTAAAGAAAGGTAAAAGCTCATAATGTAATTTTTTCATCTTTTCAAAGTCTCCCTCTAATCCTGCTTTTACCATTGCGCTCATCCTGTCAGGAACGATATTGCTTGCAACACTTATAACGCCTTTCCCGCCTGCTGCCATTAAAGGAAGAGTTAGATTGTCGTCTCCGGAAAGAACAATAAAATCATCAGGAGTTCTATCTATTACGTCCATCATCTGGGGGAGACTTCCCGACGCTTCTTTTACTCCTACGATATTGGGATGTTCTGCCAGTCTTACTATTGTATCGGTTTCAATATTTTTGCCGGTTCTTCCCGGTATGTTGTAAATTATCATGGGAAGATCAACCTCATCAGCAATTGTTTTGAAATGACGATAAAATCCTTCCTGTGTTGGTTTGTTGTAATAAGGAGCAACCTGAAGACTCGCGTCTGCTCTCAAATCTTTGGCTCTGGAAGTTATAAATATAGCTTCTTTTGTGGAATTCGAACCAGTTCCGGCTATAATAGGTACCCTTCCCTTAACATGTTTGCAGACTATTTCTATTACATGTACATGCTCATCATGGCTCAAAGTAGGAGATTCTCCCGTCGTTCCCATAGGCACTATACCGGATACTCCGTTTTCGATATTAAAATCTACCAGTTTTTTAAGGTCCTCTTCATTTACAGTTTCATCTTTGTTAAATGGTGTGACTATCGCGGTAAAAACACCTTTAAACATGTTACCCTCCTATGATTTCATTCATCACATCTTCAATGCTAAAAAACCCTTTTTTTCCTTTTATCCATTCAGCAGCTTTTATCGCTCCTACGGCAAGACCTTTCCGGCTTCTTGCAGTGTGTTTTAATTCAATTGTATCAACTTCACTATCGAAAGCGACTACATGGGTACCGGGAACACTGCCTCCTCTTACAGACGCAAGATGTATTTCCTCTTCTGCAATTTTCCGGGAAAGCTTTTCCGTTACGATTTTTTTCTTGTTTTTTAAACTTTCGAGAAGAATATCACCAATCATATTCATGGTTCCCGAAGGACTGTCTTTCTTTCTATTGTGGTGAATTTCATACCCCATCACATCATATAATGTAAAATTTTTCATCAAATTACAGCTTTCTTTTATTATCCGGAAGAATAAATTAACACCTATCGAGAAATTCCCGGACCATATAAGCCCTATTTCACTTTTCTCAACTTTTTCTTTGACTTCTCCTAAATATTCATACCAGCCGGTAGTACCAATTACTGCATTTATTTCATATTTTATATAGTCATCGATATTTTCAATGACAATAGCCGGAACGGTAAAATCAATAACAACATCAGCGCCGCAAAGATTTTCTTTGTTTAATTCTTTGAATTTTGCCGATTTTACTGCTGGGTCGATGGTTGAAACAACTTCATGGCCATTTTCTAACGCTAACTGTTCAGTAATTTGACCCATTTTACCATAACCGGTTATCGCGATTTTCAAGACTTTTCCTCCTCTTCCCTAAACATATTAATTGTTAAGTATTAATAAGTCAAGATAGTTTACAATGAGAGATACTTCTCAATTTCGTAATCGGTCACTTGGATTCTATAATTTTCCCACTCTGTTTTCTTGTTTTTGATGTATTTATTAAAGAACATATCACCGAAGAGATCTCTCACCAGTTTGCTCTTTTCTGTTTCCAATATTGCTGTATAGAGCGAATCGGGAAGTATTTCTATATTTAATTTCTTTTTTCTTTCTTTAGACATTGTATAAATATCTTCTTCTGTTGGTTCTCCAAGTTTTAACTTGTCCTTTATCCCCGCCAGGCCCGCTCCAAGCATAGCCGAGATTGATAAATAAGGATTAGTTGCAGGATCCGGAGTTCTATATTCCACCCTGCATGAACTTGCACTTTTAAAAGAAGGCACTCGAAGCAAAGCAGAGCGGTTTTGTCTCCCCCATGAAACATAAACAGGCGCTTCATACCCGGGAACAAGCCTCTTGTAAGAGTTCACCCATTGGTTTGTTATAGAAGTGATTTCCTTTGCGTATTTAAGAAGTCCCGCAGCATAATGTTTGGCAATTTCCGAAAGATGATAACCGTCTTTTTTATCATAAAAGACGTTCTTCCCCTTAGAAAAGAAAGATTGGTGAAGATGCAGGCCCGAGCCGTTAAGACCAAAAACGGGTTTTGGCATAAATGTCGCAAAAACACCATTTGCACGTGCTGTTTCTTTTATTACATATTTCGCGACCTGAATATGGTCTGCCATCTTTAAGGCTTCTTCATACCTAAGGTCAATTTCATGCTGGTTTTCGGACACTTCATGATGAGCTACTTCGACTCCTACCCCGACTTCATTTAAAAGATTAACAATCTCCTCCGAAATTTCATCATATTTATCATAAGGGAGAACATCGAAATACCCTTTGGTATCCCGAATTTTAAGGTCTTTTCCGGAAAAATAGAAAAACTCAAGCTCTGAGCCTACGAAGAAATCCCATCCATTCTTTTTTGCTTTGTTGAGGCTATTCTTTAAAACATACCTGGGGGAAGATTCTACCGGCTTTCCATCAGGGTAATATATATCACAGATAAAAATTATTGTTTTCTTTCCGTTTTCATCAGGAAAGATGTAAGTGGATGAAAGGTCAGGCTTTGCGGTCAGATCCGACTCTTCTATTCTAACCAAACCTTCAATTGAAGAACCATCAAAATTCATACCTTCTTCAAGAGCTCTTTCCGCTTCTGTATGACTAATCGAAAACCCTTTTACACGACCCAGAATATCTGTAAACCATAAACGGATTGCTTTTACCTCACCTGTCTGCAACAAAGAAAGAACATCTTTTTCGTTCATTATACCTCCAAATACTAAAAATACTTTGACTTCTAATTAAAATAAAGTATAACTGTCCACTCGTTTTTGTCAAGTTTACTCGCCAAAATTTAATGATTATTTATTACTCGGAACTTACTCAATGTTCAGAACGTTTTTTTGTTACAAAAATTCGTATTTTTTTAGAACGATCACGCTCTAAAGTTTTGAAAAATTTCTCTGCTCGCACCCCTCCTATCTCAGCCATTGCTTTAACCGCTTCAAATCTAAGATCTTCCGGAAATTCGGGTATTCCAAAAACTTTTTTCGCATCAATTATCTGGTTTAACGCTTCTACAGATTGGTTATCACCCTTATCTGCCAGGATCTCGCAAATCATTTTTTTTATCTCAGTTTCTTCTTCTTTAGAAAATTTGCTTAAAAGCAACCTTCTATTCAAGGCTGTTACACCTTCCTCTGAAATAATCGTGCCAAGAGTAGAAATCGCGTATTTTTGTACTCCCGGGTAATTTGAATCTAAAAAATACAGCAGATATGGTTCTGCTTTATCTTTAAAAATATGCCGAAGCACTCTTATTATTTCTATCTGGATCTTTTCGTGGTCATCTTTTAACGCGTAAATGTCGTCTAAAATTTCCTCATTGCCAATGTTCCCAAGAATCAAGACTGCATTTCTTCTTACAAACCATCTCTTATCTCCAAGATATTTCTTAATCACGTCTGTAGAACCACTTCCAATACTCTGAATTATTTTTAAAAGGGAAAATCTGACCGATTTATCCTCTGAATCTTTAAGCAAATCCATTAGATAAGGAATAGACTCCTCGCCAAACTCATCAACTTTTTCTACCACAATTTCCCTGAGATCTTTTTCCCACAGGAGAGAAAGTAAGACATTTATAGCCTCCTTCGTTTTGAATTCAGCTAAATGGGGAATAACAACCTTTGCTTTCGCAGTATTGCTCACCTCACCAGCAAAAAAGGAAACAATAGAGCTGACCAAAAAATCATATCCTACAATGGCACTACTCTGCCCTACCCGAGTCAGAACATCTACATACTTCATATAAACATCTTTGTTTTTCTCCTTTTTTGCATACTCCATCAATCTATCTGCAATTCTTCGGATAACGGCAATCTTTTCTCCTTTGAAGAGCTGCTCGATAAGATTCCAAATATTTGAAACTGCGTTAGCCCTAACATCCTTTGAATCTGACTCAAGACTTACATAAAAAGATTCCATTAAAGATTTCATATCTGTCAAATCAATGCTCGCTTTTAACTTATCCTGCAAACGGCCATAAGCTTTTCTGCTGACTCCACCCCTTCTTTTAAAGCTTTTCGGTGCAGCTGTCAATTTCTGCCATAATTTTGAAAATTCATCATTGCTCATTCCCATTCCTTCTAAATGTCCTTCGATAAACTTGTAAACTGAAGACACCTTTTCCTTATCTAAAGAAGACAAAAATCCTTCCAGTAAATCCTTCTGCCCTTCTTTAATTAAAGTAACAATCGAATAAACAATACTCTCTTCATCCATCAAAGGCAACAAAATTTTAGCCATCGTAACCTTTACAGGGCTTTTGCTTTTGACAATCCGTTTAAAAACTTCTTTTCTGAACTTATTTGGAACTTTTTTAAATGTCTTCCTGATTTTTACAGCTTCATGTAATAAATTATCTTCACCGAACTGGGTTACAAATTCCTTTACAAAGTTCTCGAAACCTTCACTTATTTTTTCTACTTTATTATCATCTTCTTTTTCAAGTTGACACACCGAACTGAAAAAACGGGAAATTAGATCCGCACTATATTCTTCTTCAGAAACTCCGGAAAACTCGCTTACAAAAAATTTAATATCACCTCTTCCTATTCCTGTTTTCCCCTTAGATCCCACTCCTTTTCCGTTTCCGTTTCCTTCTCCGTTTCCTTCTCCTTTTCCTTTTCCTTCTTTTCCTCCTCCTGCTTTTATCTTCTTCCCCATCTTTACTTTAAGCTTTTTCTCAAATCCTGATATATACTTTTCTTCTATATTCATCAGCTTCAACTTTTCCCTGATCTCCGGTAAAATTCCATCCAGTCTTTCCGGCGTCAGATTCATAAGTATATCCTCAGCATCAAAGATTCCCAGAAGTCGAACCCTGTTTACAAAAATTTCCACAATTTCTTCATCAGAAAAACTCATTATGATCGACTTTATTACTGAAGAAATCTGTTTGAGTTTTAATTTATCCTGCAGTATGAACCTTTTTGCCTCAGGGCTTATCGAGCCTATAACTCGCTCGAAAACAGCTTCACGTGCTCTCAAATCTTTTTCAGTGGAAGCCCCGGCCATGCCACCATAAAGGTTAACAAGCCCCGTTGTAACCTTATCTGCCTCAACCGAAGGGGGGTCTTCCGTTTGCACTTTACAGGTCTTCTCAAGGAAGCGAACCAAATCAAACTCTTCATCTTCAAGAATATCTATAACTCCTTCCCCTCCTCCCTCATAGTCTCCTTCTCCTTTCGTTCTAATTTTAAACTCAACAGTATTAAAATAGACTTTATCCGCTTTTCTTTCTATTAAAA
>CAZALG010000154.1:0-5420 GCA_964485935.1 uncultured bacterium
AAAATTAAACAACAAAAAACCTCTGTGATCTCTGTGTGTTGTTTTTTTCTCTGTATAAACGGGGTCAGACCTTGAAATGTGAAATGATTCCGTGTTAATCCGTAGCTAATTCTTTAGGATTTGGGATTTCGGTTAAATTTTTTGCTTATCTTTTTCCTGTTGCAATTCTAAAAACTCTCTCAAGACTTCAGGATTGACGATAATTGTATCAGGTTTTATTATAACTTCACCTTCTATTTCTTGCTTTTGCTGATTAATAACTTTTACGTTTGGACGGGCTTTAACCTCATTGCCGAAATCTATAAGATAGACTTCGTATCCCTCTTTGCTATCTCCTACTAAAATAAGATGCAATACAAGTTCCTTTCCCGGATTGTTATAAGTTATTTGATAGAATAATTCTATAGCCCTTTGTCCAAGAACTGGCAAATAGTAGTCAAATTCAATTTTTTTTACTCCCCCTTCCCATCTAGACAAGGAACTATCCGCCAATGCTTTAAAAATTTCAAAAGGAACTCTCTCTTTTAATCCCGGATCTAAATCGGAGTAAGCTTCTTCGTATTTCTCTTTAAGTAAAAGGCTAAGGGTTTTGTTTGCATAATATATCGCAATGTACTGATTATGATGAATTTTAGATACCACGCAATTTACATGGAAAAAAAGTGCCAAGAAAAAGATTTCAAAAAAAAACATTCCCTTTTTAATCTTGATATTCTTTAAATTCATTTTTACTGCTCAAGTGTACTGTGGTTAGATTTGCTTTCAAAACCACATAAACCTTCTCCATATAAATTTAAACAGTCAAATCGTTGAACAGTTAAATGGAAACATATAATCATAGTGTAAAATTTAAAGAATCATTCTTATAAGTCAAGGGGCTTAAGGGAATCTTGAGTCATGCGTCGAATAGCGCAACCAAAAAATAATTAAAACACAAAGTACACAAAGAACACAGAGAAACACCAAATTACACGAATAACACAAATAAAGAAAAATTATAAGTTGACAATAATGTGATTTTTTTTATAATAATAGTGTATATGGAATTACCTAGAAATATTGATTTCAGTGTAATTAAATTTTAATAGTTATTTGCGTTGAAAGTCTGATTTAACTATTGAACACAAGCAAAATATATCTAACTATTATTTTAGAAAAAAATGGACAACCAAAATCAAATATCATTAAGAATTCAAAAGCTACAGGAGTGCGGTTATTCGTCTGAGCGAAACGAAGATTTTTCTGGTGCTGAATCATTCTATCACCAGGCTTTGAAAATGGCCCGTAAATATGGTGATCAAGATGGCATGGGTAACAGTTTGCATTATCTTGGTGCAATGATGTTTGATTTAAAGAAATATGAAAAGGCACGCATATATTTGGATGAAGCATTAGATTTAAAACTTAACATAGGTGACGTACCAGCGATAGCTGATTTACTTTGTAATCTCGGTCACGTTAATGAAACTGAAGATAATATAGCTAGTGCTTTTTCTTATTTTTTTAATGCTTTTATAGTATACAGATATTTGGGACAAAGTGAGAACAGAAGGATATCTATAACTAATGATAAACTCATAAATTTACAGAGTAAACTAGGAGATGATTGGCTTAACCAAATTGAAAAAGATATTGATGATGTTTATTCAAAAATATATTTAAAATTAGAAAAGGTAATAAAGTTATCCGATGATTTCAGATTACCATTATCTAATTGGTTGGCGCATATAATCGCAAATGTAGGTAACCAACAGCAAGTCGGCAGATCCGAGAAGTTGCTTCACGACCTTTATCAGGTTTCAGCTTTCAAAATCAATTTACCTGAAATTCAAAATGAAGTGGCTAGGGGATTACGAAATGCGATTGTAATCCAAGGAAGATATGGGACATTGGAAAAGGCGGAAGAGCATTTCAATAAATTACGAATCATCGCTAAGAATGCCGTTGATAATATGGAAATGCAAAAACAATATGGCGATAGCATCGTTAGTATGATGCATTATTATCAGACTGCAATGCACCCTGATTTACCGAATTTAATGGAGGAGTTATTTGTTGATCTTCGAGGCATCGTAAAATGTTTTCCAAAATCCGCTTATTTTAAAGATATACTTGCTGATGGTGAAGAAAAAGTTAAAACTACAAGATTTTTGAAAAAAAAGGCTAAAAATCTAATTAAAAAAGCCTTAAAATCACCTGATGCATTTTTAAAACTTACAGAAAATCTGCTGTTTAATCCCATACGAATCAAACCCTTGTTGCAGTTTATTGGAAGAGAAATCAAGAAAGAAACGAAGATTAAGAGAAAGGAAAAACTTCAAGCTTTAAAGGAGTCGATTGAGTTAACATTAATGGAGGCATTCAATGTAACAAGAGTGGAACAATTGTTAAAGATTACAAGTGTGTCAAAGAAGTCAGAGAGAAATACACAGGATTTTCCCCTTCAGATACGTATTTCAAAGGATACGGAGCAGCAGCAAGAGGATAAACCAAAACAACCAGATTCCATTTTTGAAAATGACAAGGTGCATCAAGCCAATCGATCAAACATTTCAGAAAAGCCGAGCTATCGAATCGAACAAGATTATGAAATTATTGAGACGCGGGAAGGGGGTATGGGGATAGTCTATATCTGTAAATCAAAAGAAAGTGGTAATTTTGTAGCTCTAAAAACATACAAAGATAAATATTTCGTGGATTATTCGATAATTGAATTATTCATACGAGAAGCAGAGAATTGGATCAAAATCGAGCCACACCCAAATGTTGTCAGAGCTTTTAATTTATACGAATATAATAAAAAACCATTTATTATTCTTGAATATATCCCTGGAAATCCAAAGCTTGGCACATCTTTAAAAGAAGTTGTAAGTAAAAAGCGATTGTCTTATGAAGAGATCATCGGTTATGCCATTCAAATCTGCCTTGGTATGGTTCATATTGATAATGTTTTTCATAAGCAGAAAAAGGTTGCTGTACATCGAGATTTGAAACCCGAAAATATCCTGATTCATACTGATGGGTGGGCAAAAATTACAGATTTTGGTTTAATGCATGTGCAATCAAGAATTGCAAAAATGCTTAATCTAGGGAAAGAAGCGTCTTCAGTTGGTACTCCAGGATTTATGTCCCCCGAACAGAAAAGAAGCGAAATAATTGATCAACGTAGTGATGTATATTCATTTGGAAAAATTCTTTTCTTTATGGTTACGGGACAGATTGTGATAGATGATACAGGTATTGAGATAGAAAAAATTCCAACGGATTTACAAGGATTAGTTTCTAAATGCTTAGAGCTCAATAAGAAAAATCGATATGCAAGTTTTACAGCAATCCTTAATGATTTATCAGATATTTTAGGCGTTAAAGACCTGATGAATAGACTTTTAACAGAAATAAAAAAAGTAACAGATATAGACGAAATAGAACAATTAAAGAGGGATGCCCAGACTGCTTTTATTTTAAAGAAATATAAAGAAGCCATTAGCTTTTATAATAGATTGATAGATAAGAATATAGAAAAAGATAAAATGCTACTCAATCTAGCTATCAGTTATGGTAAGATAGGTGATTCTTCGAATAATAAAAAATACACATTAGAAGCCCTCAGACTAAATCCTAACCTTGCGTTAGCTTGGTACAACCTGGGATTAATTCATGCAGATAAGAGAGAATTTGAAAAGGAGCTTGAATATTATGATAAAGCATTAGCAATTGATCCCGATTTCATCGAATGTTGGATAAATCGGGCTTCAGTCTGTATGAATCTCCAACGAAATGAAGAAGCAGAAGCAAACATAATAAAAGCCCTTGAACTCGATTCAAATCAGGAGCACGCATTATTTATAAGATCTTTGCTGAATATTCGATTAGGGAAAGAGGATGAAGTGGAAGAGACACTTCAAAAGATAATTAAATCGGATCCGAGTTTTAGCTTTATAAATAAGTTTCATGGAAGTACATTGTTTAGACAAATGGGAATTACTTCTTCTGCGGATTTTTATAAATTTCTTGAAAGTAAAGGGCTAGGTTCTATCAGAAAATTACTATCGACTATTGGGCTCAGTAGCGAAGTTAATGAACAACAAATTGAATTAAAAAAAAGAATAGACAAGGAATATAATGAGAAAACAATCTTGCAAGAGCAAGCCCAATTGGCTATGGATATGGAAGATTTTGTAACGGCTATCAAAATTCTTGATAAAGCGATAGCTCTTGATCCAGATGATGCAGAAACACTCAGCATGCTGGGGGCTGCCCATATGATGAATGATGATAATCTTGTACTAGCCGAAACTTATTTTAAGAGATCATTGAAAATAAATCCAAGATTTTCTCAAACCTTAACGAATTATGCTTGGTGCTTGGGACGTCTAGGAAGGGTAGAGGAAGCTGAAAAGATCGGAAAGAAAGCGTTAGAAGTGAATCCAAATAAAGAAAACAATTGGTCAATTATGGCTGATGTTTATCTACACCTGGGAAAGTTTGATGAATCACGAAAATGTTTAAAGAAAATGATCGAGATAAATCCAAATTCAGATGCCCATCAAAAATTAATATTCTTAGATCAACTGGAAAAGGAGGGAAAATAATCTATGGAATTCCTAAACTATCTTGCTGCAATTGCCGCAGTTTTTTCCACCGGTTTTGCAATATTCGCATATATTAAAGACAGGAGGAGGAAAATTGCTGTCAAAAATGAGATGGATATTTTAAGTGAAAGGATGAAGAATGTAAGTGTACTGATAGAAGGAGTACGGGCTCAAGTAGATGAACTTGTGCAATATCCGAAAAAAGACCGGTACGTCTCAATTTCATCAATGCAGCAAATTGCCCGTTATATAAGACAAAATTTAAAACAAATTGAAATTATTATCAGCGAACAGGAAAAACATATTGAAGAACTTCGCGTTTCAAGTCAGCCTCCCAAAAAGCAAAAAAAAGCAGAAATGGCTAATAACACAAGATTTAAATAAAAATTTCTTTATGTTAACAGGGTCAGTGTTCTTGTGTTCTTGGGGTCAAATCTCAACATTTGACAAATTAAACAACAAAAAAATCCTTTCTAATCTGCGTTTGTCTGCGTCCTATTTCTGTTTTTAAATTTCCAATTTGCAATTTCCAACTTGCAATTTACAATTAAATACTGAGAAGTCCTGACTTCTTTGTGCTCTCTGTGGTTAACTGGAGTTTCGGGTTTAGGGTTTAGGGTTTCGAGTTAAAAAACTACAAAGAAATCAGTGTTTATCAGTGTAAATCCGTGGCGATATTCTGGGATTTGGGGACTGCGTGTTTCTGGGGTCAAATCTCGACATTGGACAATTTAACTGGAGTTTCGGGTTTAGGGTTTCGAGTTAAGAGTTTCGGGTTTCGAGTTAAAAAACTACAAAGAAATCAGTGTTTATCAGTGTAAATCCGTG
>CAZALG010000155.1:0-5413 GCA_964485935.1 uncultured bacterium
TTCAACCTCCCGTTCCGCGTAAAAAGAAATGGGTTTTGATTGTTTCTTCTCTTTTTGGATGTCCTATTGGTTGTTCTTTTTGCGATGCAGGTATCACATATAAGGGCAAACTTTCAAAAGAGGAAATTTTAGCTCAAATAGATTTTCCTATAAGAAAAAGATTTCCGAACGGCGATATACCTGTAGAAAAATTTAAGGTTCAGTTTGCAAGAGTAGGCGAGCCAGCGTTAAATTCTGCTGTAATCGAAGCATTATCTGAACTTCCATACCGCTACAATGCTCCGGGACTCTTGCCTTGTGTTTCAACAATCGCGCCCGGAGGGTCCGATTTGTTTTTCGACAAGCTTTTAGATGTAAGGAAAAATGTTTACAGGGATAAGAACTTTCAACTGCAGTTTTCAATCCATACAACCGATGAGGAATTAAGAAATAAGTTGATACCTGTTAAAAAATGGGGTTTCGAAAAGATTTCTGAGTATGGAGAAGTTTTTTTTGAGGAAGGTTACAGGAAAATAACTTTGAATTTTGCTCTTGGTCAAGATACGCCAATCGAACCTTCATTACTTATAAAATACTTTAATCCTGATAAATTTTTAATTAAGATAACGCCAATAAACCCAACCTATAAGGCGCAGAAGAATAAAATTTTATCTTTTGTTGGTCCTAAAAACAAAGGAAGATTAGAAGTCTTAATTGATAAACTTAAAAATACTGGATACGAAGTTATAAAAAGTATAGGAATACTTGAAGAAAACAATATCGGTAGTAACTGCGGGCAATACCTTCAAACGCATCTTGCGGAGAAAAAGAATTTGAAAGACAGCTATACTTACACGGTGAAAAATCTCGATTGAGAAAGAATTTTTAACCACAAAGAACACAAAGATCACAAAGCCCACCACATCCCAATTTTAATGCTGTTTTTTTAACTCGAAACTCTAACTGACACAGAGGATACAAAGTTTTTTACTTTTCCCTTTCAACGATTTAACAATTCAACCAATTAACTTAAATTCGAAGAATTTACTTGACAAATTGATTTAAATTCAGTAAAGTAAATACAATGATTTTTGCAAAAGGAGGTGTTTTATGAAAGTTAGGAATTGTTTATTTGTTGGTCTTGTATTTATTGTGTTTGTCTGTCCTCTTACAGTATTTTCTTCCGAGCTGCCAAAAATAGGTGTTCGTGCAGGCCTTGGTACTGATATTAATTTAGGACTCGCATTTGGCGGAGGCGTTAATTACATGATTGATGTGGGAGATAATCCTTTAGAATTAGGCGCAGTACTATACTACAGTCATGCTACTGAAACCTCTAACAATGGGTTTAATGACTATCATGAAACAACCGATGTAACGGTATTTGGTATGTTGGCAAATTACCTTTTGGGTTATAAAGTTGGTACTCCCGGAATGTTTTTACTTGGAGGGTTTGGTCTTGGTGTGATGAATGTATACTGGGAAGAGTGGAGTCCGACGGATGGGAGTTTAGGAGAAAGTCTCCCTGGATACCCTGATGGCAGCAGGATGGATGATGGTGGCGTTGCTGCGGGAAGCGTGTTAAATCTTGGAGGCGGGATGGCTTTCTCAAATGGTGCAGATATTAGGTTTGAGATACCTGTTATCTTGGTTTTCGGGGAATATGGCGAAGCCTCAACAGTAGTTCCTACCTTCACAATTACGGCAGGTATGCGTTTTTAGATTATAAAAAGAAATTTAAAAGAAAGTAGTGATTAGCAGAACGCTTTGAAGAAGCCTTATTCGTTGATTAACAATAGGGCTTCTTTTTCGGATATTTGGAACCCTACTTTTTTGATATATTGAACATCGGGTTCCAGATCACTTTTGTATTTTACTTCTATCGAAAAAGTAATGCCAGGCCAGGATGGGTTTTCTACTAGTTTAATCATCTTTATAGCTTTATTCTTTGATGCAAATTGTATTTTGAAACCCGAAACGGTAAAAACGGTTTCTCCCTGTTCGATGGTAATAGCATGGTGTTCGTTATAATTTACTTTTTCTTTTTCAAATTCCGGAAGAAACGGTTTCTCAGGAAAGCTAACACTTTTTGCGGCAATATTACCTTTATTTTTTATCTGAAGATTATATTCAAATGAAACACTCCGTCCGTTTCGCGAGCATTTCAGATAAGTATTGGTGTCTTCGAATTTAACGGGTCTAATAACTAATTCCGGTTTATTTATTATTTGTCTTGAAATTCTGTTGTAGATAGCAACTTTGATTGAAAGTCCAAGGGCTGTAAAAGCTATACAGATCGAGATTAATTCTAAAATGTTTTTTCTTAAAAATTTCTTCATTTGGATTTCCTGTTATTTTATATAAGGGAAAAAATAAAAATGTCAAGGTTGGCAATAAACATCAACTTTAATTCGTTCTTTAAACATAATCTTTAATTTTATATGTTTAAAAGAGCAAAGCGCGGTAAAGTCGCTACCTCAATAGACTAAAATTATTGTTATAAAAAATGCAGAGAAAAAAACACCCTTGACATCTTCGCAAAATTTTGTAGAATGCTCACCAAAGAATAGTAAAGTAAACCATGTAAAATTTCATAACAATAGTTTAAATCTTGAGAAAATTTATGTGAATGTTGAAAAGTCGGAGGAGGAGGTAACAGTTGTCATCAAACATAATTAGTAGTTACGTCAAGTCAAAGTGCTTTAAGGACACACAGGTGATACAATGGGTATAGACCTGCATGCCGAAATTCAGAGTGTTAAGGATCTTGAAAAATTAGTTGGGGAAGAAGTCCTGGTGGAAGTTGGTACCGTATTAAAAAAAACTTATTGCGAAGACGGAACATTGGTTGAGGACAACCCGGCCACGGTACTTACTTATAAAAGCAAATTGGTGGATTTGGGTAAGCATGGTATATTTCTAGAAAAAAAAGAAGAGGGCGGGAACCCGGGCCCAAAAAGTACAATGATTTTGCATGTCGATGAGAGTTATGTCAAAGTGCCGACGCCCAAAGCTAAAACATATTTGCCTTTCCGAGATGCGGAATGTGTATATGACGAAAGTGTACGAAATGTTACTTATACCGGGATACTATCAATTAAGCATAAGAATAATTTAGTATATAAGAGAGAATCTCTCTGCTAATATGCGGCAGAGCCGCTAAAATGCAAAAATCAAATATCAAAATGTAAAATTACAAATCAAAATTCAGAAATGAATAAAAAAAGAAAGAAACAACGAATTGCATGAATAACAATAATATTTTTAGTTTTTGAGTTTGGGGAAGGGTTAGTTAATTTTACATTTTAATATGTCATTTTACTTTTTAATTTTTAATATTTGATTTCCAAGGAAAACAAAATCAATTGAGATATTTTTCGCAAAAAAAATTTGCCTGCAAGTATAACAAATACAATAGGGATTGAGAAAATTCTCCAAATCCCTATTATTGATTTTATTAACCGTTGATTTTTATTTAATCTGATTTAAATCTTCTTTTATCGCCTGGAGGTCGTCTTCGTGCTCAACTTCGTCTGCGAGTATAGACTCTACCATATTCGAAGTGATAAAGTCTTTATCTCCCAGGAAGCCAAGAAGCTTATTGTAAACTTCTATTGCGCACTGCTCTCCTTTTATGTTCTGATCCACTATCTTTTTTACTTTAGGATCAATAGGAGCATCGTAACCGCAATTGGTCATCTTATACCAATCTTCAGGTTTTAATATTGGGGTACCACCAAGCTGAAGAATCCTTTCCACAAGCATCCCCGCATGTCTCAGCTCATCTCCCGAATGTTCGACGAGTTCTGCTACCACAGCTCCTCTCATTGGTCCAACGATTACCTTTGAACCTATCCAGTATTGATAATAAGCGAGCCACTCGTCAGCGAGTGCTTTGTTAAGTAATTCGACAAGCTTTTTTATATTAACTCCTACGATTTCTCTTCCTTTCGTGCCCATGTCTCCTCCTTTTTTGGGACTTTGTTTTCTGTTTATTATGATGATTAAATAAGATTATTTGTCAACCCTTCCCGCAAAAAACTTTAAACTCCTTAAATGATATCGTTGACATATTTTATAGTCAAGTATATAATGATACAGGAGATTGCAGAGAGTAAAAAAGAGACTTGGTTTGATTTTTTTTATAAGTAATAAAAAGGGAGTAGGAAACTAAAGGATTAATCATGGATATTAAATTAAACTTAAAGAGCCCGGCAGTTTTTATTGGGAAACAGGGGAACGGAATTATTAGTTTTGGTTCCGGGCAACCGGATCTGCCTCCTCCCAGGGAAGCTATAGAAGGTATTGACATAAGACATGACCTAAGATATGGACTTATTCAAGGTTGCGTAGAGTTGAGAATGTCGCTCGCGGACGAATATCCGGCTTCCTCTGCTGAAAATTTCGTAATTACAAATGGCGCATCGGAAGCTCTGGATTTAATCTTCCGTGCTATGGATAAAGGAAAGGTTTTACTACCACGGCCTTATTATTACTCGTATCCCCCGATACTGGAATATGCCGGAATGGAACCAGTTTATACCGATTTAAAACAGGGGAGAATAGACATTGAAGATTTTAGAAAAAAAATAAAGGGATGCAAGGCAGTTTTAATAAACTCCCCTTCCAATCCTACCGGTAGAATCGAAGCCATCGATACGTTAAAAGAAATAGAAGAAGTTACAAAAGATCTTAATATATATGTTGTTTCTGATGAGGTTTATAAAGATATTATTTACGAAAGAGAAAACTACATAATTAGTGGCAGTCATGTAATTACGGTAAACTCTTTTTCTAAGACCTATGCAATGTGTGGTGTCCGTGTTGGTTACTTGTGGAGCCCGGACCAGGAATTCATAAATAAAGTGATAGAGATGAAGACTCATACTTCTATGAATACTAATCTTGTCGGACAGGATATGGCCCTGAGAGCGATGAAAAGTCCTAAATCTTATGTAAAACAACAGCTGGGAATATGGAGAAAGAGAAGAAATATAATATACAAGGGTTTAAAGGACATTGGTCTCGATTTGTGGAAACCGGAAGGCGCTTTTTATGTGCTGCCAAAAGTTCCGAAACCTGAAGAATTTGTCAGAAAGCTTTACGCTGACTATAAGGTAATAGTATATTTAGGCAGCTGGTTTGGCGCTCCTAATAGAGTTCGCCTTAGCTATGCTCTGGATGAGGAAGAAATAAAAGAAGGACTAAACAGGATAAAAGATTGCCTGAGCAAAATTTGATTTTCGTTTCGAAAAAGTTTTAATGAAGCAAGACAAGAATTATTACCAGTTAACTGCGAAAGAAGTCATGGAAGAGCTGGGGACCAGTAAAGAAGGACTCCCCAGGGATAAGGCAAAAGAGCGTTTAAAGAAATACGGAAAGAACGAACTTAAAGGCAAGGGTGGGATTCCCAAGTGGCTCCTTTTCCTTTCCC
>CAZALG010000156.1:0-5410 GCA_964485935.1 uncultured bacterium
AAAGGAAGGAGAAGTTCTCGGTTTGATTGGCGCGATTTCTTTTGATACTGTGGCAATCTGGGTCCAGGAATAAAAGAATAATAGCCACAGATTGGCATGGGTGAACACAGATAAAAAAATAAAATTTTCTATGTCCTCTGTGGTTTGGAAACTACAGAATAAATCTTTTGATATCCAGGATAGTAATGCAGACCATAAAAATGAGCATTACGACCCATCCGCATATAGTTAAAGGGATATGAGCCTTGATTGTTTTACGGCTTATTTTCTCTAAAAGATAAAGAATTATTTTGCCTCCGTCGAGAACGGGAATCGGGAGAAAATTTAAAATTGCGAGGTTGAGAGACAATATGGCCGAAAAACTTAAGAGACCAATTATGCTTGTACCTATAAAACTTTTACCCTGAACAAAAATTCCCACTACTCCTGAAACATTTTCAGGTTCCGAGAAAAGTCCGGGGACGGAGCAGCAAAATCTATATAAAAAATCCGCAGTTTGAACAAAGGGAGCGATGAAAATATTGTTTGGGGTGAAACCTGATTTTACGACGTTGAAAGCAGTCAACAACAATACGGCAAAAAAGATATTACTTAAAGGACCTCCGAGAGCAAAAAGAATTCTTTTATTGACGGGAATATTGTAAAAGTCTTTTTCATCGATTATTTCCGGTAAAACATAACCGCCGAGAGGAATAAGAGAAATTCTGTATTCTGTTCCTCCCTTTCGGGTACTTAGTAGTTTAGGTCCGAAACCAACGGAAAATATCTCTATGGGTATACCAACAAGATATGCGGCGACGAAGTGTCCGAGTTCATGTATAAATATAAGTACGCTTAATACTAAAAGAATTATTAAATATTCCATGATTATTTTAATCTCCTTTTATCATTGGGACGAATCTTACCGGTACAATACTTTTCTCTGATACCCCTGAGGAATCTTTTGTTATAAGAAGTAGTTCCTGAAAATAAGAACCCACAGGTATAACCATTCTTCCACCTATAGCGAGCTGTTCCAGGAGTAAAGGAGGTACCTCTTTCGGGGCACAGGTTACTATGATCCCGTCAAAAGGAGAATGTTCTTTCCATCCTTTATATCCGTCTCCGGCTTTCACGGTAACGTTACGGTATCCAAAGACTTTAAGCTTCGCTTCTGCGCGACGAGCAAGTGAGTCTATTATTTCGATTGTAAAAACCGAATCCGCGAGAAGTGAAAGTATCGCCGCTTGATATCCGGAACCGGTTCCTACTTCAAGGATTTTATGATTTTTCTTTACCTCCAGCAATTCCGTCATAAGCGCGACTATATAGGGTTGAGAAATCGTTTGCCCGCATCCTATTGGCAGAGGATGGTCTTCATACGCAAGACTTTTAAGTTTTTCAGGAACAAAATGGTGTCTCTTGACGGTCAACATAGCGTCTATAACCAGAGAATCATTTACTCCTCTTGCTATTATTTGTTCTTCTACCATTCTTTCCCGCAAAAGGACATAATCATTATTTACGTTTTTTTCAGCTGAGATAAGAAAAATAAAAAGTAATATCATATTAATCTGTGTTTATCTGCTTACTATTATTGGGTTTTGTTGGGCTCTGCGCCTCTGCGGTTTTACTGTTCATATTCCGAGAGTTTTTGTATTCTTTTAAGCATGTTGGGATGTGTGCTTAAGGCCTCAAGTAGTCTATCGGAGAACTTCAGTTCTATTTTTTCGGAACGCAAATATTGAAGCTCGTCGGGGTCTATCGTTCCGCTTCTGTCAAGATCGATCTGGACTAATTCTCTTATTTCTCTATTTGCCCTTGAAGGGTCATTGATAAAAAACGCTTTTAAGCCTTCTACGTCTTTTATCGATTGTTTATTAGTTTTAGCCGAACCATATACAAGTTTATAAAGAGCCGAAGCAAGCGCGGAAGGCTGATTTCCCAAATCAACAGAACCTTTATCTGCGAAATATTCCCGTATGCGCGATGCATAAAGAACGAGAAGATTTGTTATGAAATAGAATAACAAAGCGGAAACACCAATGAGTACCGTATAGGCAGCCCCTTCTCCTCTCCTTCTTCCCACGCTTCCAAAGAAAAGGAAATGCCACGCGATTCTGTACATGAGCATGGGTATTACGGAAAGTAAAGTTATGGTAAGGACATCCCTGTTTACTATGTGTGTTATTTCGTGTCCGAGTACCGCTTTAAGTTCGTCTCTGTCTAATAAGTTCAATATCCCCTGCGTTACGCATACTCTACCGTCTTTTCGACTTCTTCCGAAAGCGAACGCGTTTGGAAGATTCGTTTCAGAAATCCCGACTTTTGGTTTTGGTATTCCGGCATTTCTGGCTAATTCTTCTATCATTTGATGCAACTCGGGGTATTCGGATTCATCCACATATTTAACCTTCATAGACCATTCTACGATTTTTGGACCAATAAGGTATTGAATCAGCATAAAGACAAACGCCAGGATAAGATAGAAGTAAAAATTAGTTATTCCCATGGCTGTACCTATTACGGTGACAACCGCGTAAACAATACCGAATAGGGCAGCTACCAGTAAGAACATTCTTAATTTTAAACCAAACATATTTCTCCTTTTTAAAAAATTTTATTATCACACAAAGAGCACAAAGGACACAAAACCGCAACCCCGCCACTTTTTTTTATCATATTTATTTTTAATCACTATAAAAACTCTTAATCCACCCCGGTCTTTCAGGCGTTTTGCCGCTTTCAAGCATTTCTCTCCATTTTTCATCTGTAAGCCGGTCGCTCATCGGATGCTTAAATTCATAGTAAGAGAGTATCGGTCCCACAGCGAGAACTATATCCTCTGAAGGTCTTTTATAGGCTACGACAATATAGTCTAGATAGCCGGACGCTTCTTCAAGACATTTTTTTGTATTTATATCGGTATGAACATCAGCGATTATGGTGGTTTTTAATCCTTCATCCTCTATATCACCGATAGAACTTTTTAATCTTTCGGCAAGGTTTCCCAGAAAGACATTATCTTCATTGCTTAAGGGTTTGTTCTCAACCTGCTTTTTGCATATCTCGTATAGCCTCTCCATAGTTCTGACTAAGGAACTTAATCTTCTTTCTGATTCTGGAGTTAGAACATTTAGGTTTTTTAATCCCGAGTGAGCCATTTTTGAAGTGGTTAATATATTTTTGTAGAATTTCGGTAATGGTTCTAAGAGTCCTTTTGGCGGCGGCGGAGTGTATGAAGTTATACCCACATGGACGGGCGTGTAACTTTGTTTTGCGTATAAAATTGTGTTGTGTCTTAGAGCCGACCAGGAGGCAAGCGAAGTATTTAGCTGCCTGTCAAGCCACGCGTCGGTCTGCTGATATGTCTGGTATCCCTTTTTTCTCTCATTTATAAGGGTCTTGAGCGCGTACAACCAAGACCAGTAAAGATTACGGTTCCAATCTTCTTCTGTAAGCGCAGAGAATTCCTCTCTTAAATCTTTCAGCTGGTCATAGTATTTTGGGTAATCATCATCGGTGTAGTCTTTGATATGTTCTTCCGCTCTTTTACTTCCGAAAACACTGAAAACATCGAGACCTCTCGGAAATCCTCTAATGGAGTAATATAAATCGGGTTGGATGCGTTCATCGGGAATGTAAACAACCGTGAATCTTTCAGCTATTTTTTTAGGCACAGTTCCTGCCGCGGGAGAAACCAGTTGACTTAATATATAGGAGTCCGGTATATAACGCTGCCCCATGAAACGAAGCCCCATAGTTTTTGTAAGTATAGAGTCCAATTGTTCTACGGAAGTTAATTCGTGCCCCTTTACCTTTCCCGGATCGATTCCGGCACCCCCTGTGCCAGAAAAGATCGCTGGAGGAGTTAGTTTTGAGAGTTCTAAAAGAAATTGCGCGAATTTCTTCTCGTTTTCTAATTCATCTGTTGTGAATTCATGGGCGAAAACTTCCCTTAGAGATTCCCTGTAATCATAAATTGTCAAATCGTCGGAAAAACCCGAATAAAATGCGGAAACCGCGTAAATTCTATCCCAAACTTCAGAGACCGTTCTGCCGTCTTTCAGTTTTAACTTACCGGAGTTTATTGAGATTAAAGAAGCTTGAATAGTTTGGATTTTTGCCGTTTCTCTATCGGTCAAAGCTTCTGCGGGAGGGCTTATAGGTCCGAATTTCTCGTGTCCTTTCATAAGAAAAGTCATTCGCCCGTACCACATCATTCCTCCGAAGTATTTTTTTAGTTCTTCACTTCTTGTGTAATGACCTCGTGGTTTATACTGACTGTAATCTTCAGGAATTCTGAATAGAGCGTTTTCTCTCGCGGTCGAATAATCGGGTAGCCCTGCGTGTTCTTCTATTTTGTCTGTTTCCCATTCTACCCATTTTTTAACGTAACGTGGAGGGGAAAACTCGGGGTTAAGCAATTTCATGGCTACCGAGAAATAGGCAACGTTTCTCTTAGCCGCTTCTTTCAGGTCTCCGTCGTATTTCTTATAATCGTTTTTTGAAGATTCAAGAAATTTTTCTGTTACTTTTAGAATGTCGGGATAAAAACTTTCTTCTTCGATTTCTTTTAACGTTTCATCGAAGAGAATATGAAAAAGATGAAGAGGCGTATCCGCCGTTACGTAAATAGGAATATTTTCATTGAGAAGGTTTTTATAAAATGTGGTTATATTGTCGGTCGTCCCTTTTTTTATAACTACAAAACCATTTTTCTTAAGAAGATCTTTTTGTTTTTGCTTGTTTAGATATTTATCTCTTACGGAAGAGAAATTAGTGATTTTGTCTAAGTCCAGAGGAAGGGTATACTGAGGCATATCGATTGTGAAATCTTCCTTTATGGGTACGTAATATTTTAAAAACGCGCTGCTCAAGTTTTTCTCTTTAGATATAGATTGAAGCTGTATAGTTTCCGACCTTGAAGATGCACAGTTTAAGAAGTTTAACAAAAAGATTAATAACGGAAAGAATCTAAGAAAATTAGATTTTAATAATAGCATGAAATTCCTCCTTTATTGTTACTGTAAATTTATTAGGGGTAAATGTCAAGCCCCCCGCGGATTCTCAGAAATCAGTTAACCTGTCTAATTTTTGTTATAACAAACCCGCAGACCAACTAATTTAAAATCTGCGTTCATTTGCGTCCGATTTTGTTGGTAATCTTTCTTCTTTTTTATTATGCAGAGAATAAAATTTGATAAATCCAGTAAAAACCCCTTGACAATTTTAACGAAATCTATTACATTATCTAACGATTCGACCATTTTGATGAAAACAGGAAAAATTTATTATTTTTAACAAAAACAACCCAAAAAGGAGGTTTGTTTATGAAGACTAATAGGTTGAAAATTTTACTCGTCTTTTCTGTATTGCTTATGTTTTCGTTTTCAGGCGAGTTAGCCGCCCAGGATTTGCTCACTTTAAC
>CAZALG010000157.1:0-5396 GCA_964485935.1 uncultured bacterium
CGTTCGGGTATTATTTACGGTTTGCTAAAATCATGGGACGATAGATCAATTGTGGATTTTGCCTCGGCTGTTGCCGCCTGTGTGTGCCTTACATTTCCACATACTTTAAACGCTCCTGGATTAAACGGCATAATTAAATTTATGGATGAAAATAGTGAAAAATAAGAGTTAGCCATATTTAAACAATTAAAAGGATTTTATGATTAGAAGAGATTATTTGATGCGGCTTATAGAACAGTTTGCTGAAGCTGTAAGCAAACTCTTAAAATTAAAAGAGGATAAAAATTACGAAGAGGCACTCTCTCTAATCGGCCAAACATACGATGAGCTTCTGGGCTTTGATTCTCTTTTCATAAATTCTTTTAGCACAGATGATTTGATTTCAATTATTTCAATAGATGGAGTCCCGGACGTAAATAAATGTATAATAATTGCAACTTTATTAAAAGAAGAAGGAGAAGTTTACGAAGCCCAGAATCAGGAAGATATGAGTCGCATGAGATTTTTAAAATCTTTAGATATTTTCCTCAGAGGTTTATTGTCCGAAGGGGAAATTATGCTGGATTATCACTCCTATGAGTTGGAGAAAATTGTTGATAAAATAGGAAAGGAGAATCTTACCCCCGATATCAGAAAGCGACTTTATAAATATTATGAGAAAATAAATAAAGATAACTAAATACTATCTGACAATTTAATCACAAGATAGAATTACTTGCATTTTCAGGGAACTAAATTTATGAAATTTTATCTAAAACTTATATAAATGTTATTATGAAAAATGTTATATTTTTTATATTTATACTTATCCTAATCTGTTGCCTTAATTGCAATAAATCTATCTCATATGAGATCCTCCAAGTAGGAACTTACAACGGAATTTATTCAATCACGCATCATTACAATACAGATTGGGCATTTACTGAAAGCGGCCCTGTTACATTTATATTTACCGATACCAGTTATTCCTGTGATGGTGAGAAATATCTTTTGCCTCCGTCAGGCGGCGGAGAATACTTTATTATGGGGGAAACAATGATATTGAATGATATGGTTCCTCATACAGCTGAGTTTGATTGGACTTTAATTCTGGACGGAGGATTCGATTACGCACTTAACGGTAATAACTTGTGCTTAGAACAAGTCGACGTTGTTCACAATCGATTCCATCTAATTTCTATTGTTAAAGAAGATTGATGATCAGAAACCCCTCTCACTCATCCCAATCATCGGTCCTGAATGAAGAAGCGGGAAGCCC
This sequence comes from uncultured bacterium, assembly GCA_964485935.1. Classification (GTDB taxonomy): domain Bacteria; phylum Hydrothermota; class UBA3072; order UBA3072; family UBA3072; genus JAFGHJ01. Next base: position 1,259 of record CAZALG010000157.1, read on the forward strand.
TTCTTTGTTGAAGAGGCTTGACTCCGAGCCATTCGTGAAAGCGTATCTAACTGCAACCGGATCATAGGCTTCCTTGCTGTAAACTATCACGGTATTCCCTTTTATATAGGCTTCTGCGTCTACAAATACTTTATCCTCCCCTGCAACCTTGAATCCCGTAAGCGTCGTATCTCCTTTTGCCTTAAGACCGCTTCCAATATGGTCGAAGTATAATGTTATTCTACTGCCTTTTTTAACCATTTCTTTGTAAATCGGACCGGAATAAACGATGTCGTTTTTTCCGTAATCCTTGGCAAGAGCCCAAAGAGAAAGCCGCTTTCCGACAGCCTGTTTATTCGGCGGATGAATGTTGTTCACATCTCCTATATCCAGAGTTACAGCCATTCCAGTATTCGGTACGGATAACATAGTTTCCATCTGTGCTTCACGAAGTTTTGCCGAAACCGGGTCATCTTTATCGTCGTACATGTAAGGAGCTATCTGGACGAAGTAAAACGGAAATTTACCCAGTCTCCAGGCAGCACTCCAGCTCTCTATCATAGCCGGGAAAAGTTGTTTGTACTGTTCGTGTCTACCTACATTTGATTCTCCCTGATACCAAATTGATCCTTTGATTCCGTAAGGCACAATGGGTGCAATCATAGCGTTGTATAAAGATGTAGGAGTGTATGCGGTTATTCCTTTGAAATCTGGTCTCGTCGCATAGAAATCGTTCTCTTCTGCACCGAATACATAAAAGTCCCCCTCCCTGTATTGCGCGACCGGAAGATATTTCCACAAACCTGAAAGCTTTAAGGGTTTTACGTCTTTTCCTTTTATCGGATAAATTTTCATTTGTCCTTCCTCCCCGTAAATACCTCCACCGCCCTGCAGATCGACTACTCTCACTGCTATTACGTTTTTACCCTTTTTAACTAACTCTGAAGGAACCTTATATTTACGTTCGACTGTCCAAAAACCCATGCCCTCATAACCTCCGACTCTTTCGCCGTTAAAGAAGGTTATGTCTATATCATCGATGGGGCCGAGTTCCAGCATCAAATCCTTACCTTGCCACGATTCAGGAATATTTATTTCTTTTCTAAACCATACTACCCCGTCAAAAACACCCAATTCAACACTTTCCCACTGGGTCGGAAGTGTCATTTCTTTCCACTGTGAATCATCAAAATCCGAGAGATGACAATTCGTATCAGCAAAAGACACGCTTTTACCTGCGAGCTCATCATCACCACTTGGATTAATTACAAGATGGGAGCTGAGCCAGTTAATGTATTCGTCTTCCTGCGATGAAAGGTTGCTGAGATTCGCAACGAAATCCGAAAACCCATCTACTTTACCAAGATATTTAGGAGCAGTCCATGATTCTGCGGGTGTACCTCCCCAGCTTGTATGAATAAGTCCTACCGGAATATCGAGTTCCTCATGGATTTCTTTTCCGAAGAAGTAAGCCGTCGCGCTGAAATTTTTTGCAGTTTCCGAACTGCATTCTGCCCAGGAGCCTTTGCAGTTTTCTTTCGGTTCTGCGGCGACAGCCTTTGATACTGTAAATAAACGAATTTCAGGATAATTGGCGTTCTTTATTTCTTTCGCGGAATTTCTTATGGTATCACGCGGAGGCCAGCCCATAAGAGGCATTTCCATATTGGATTGGCCCGAGCATACCCATACTTCCCCTATCAGGACATTTTTAAATGTTATTTCGGAATCCTCACCCTTTATTGTTATTTCATAGGGACCGCCTGCTTCGGGTGTTTTTAGTTTTGTCATCCATTCTCCGTTAGTTTTAGCTTTCACGGTCGTTTTCTCTCCCCATGTTGAATTTATTTCTATATCCTCACCCGCAGCAGCTTTACCCCAGATAGCGTTTTCCGTTTTCTGCTGCATTACCATGTTATTACCGAAAATAGCAGGCAGTTCAAGAGCTTTAGATTTAAGAACCGTAACCCCTATTAACAAAAAAGAAACCAATAATAAAACCTTTTCCATCTTATCCCCCCATATATTTTTGATTGTTAACGTTTTATAATAGGGAATATATATAATTCTTAAATAAATTCAAGCGGTAACCTCAACACCCCCCAAATTATTCTCACACCGAGCACACAAAGACACAAAGAAAAACAAAAAATATATGTTTTGTTAGAAACCTATCCCATTCTCAAAAATGAGGAATAAAAAATAACACGAATAACTTTTATTTTTTGCCGTTAGCCGAAAGCGTATAGCGATTTTCTTTGCGCCTTGGTACCTTAGCGGCAATTACTTGTTTTTAACGCAAATAAAATTCCAAGGAATAAAAAGTCAGGCTTTTCTCCTCAACTGATAAATACGATTCATTTAGCAACATTCAGAAATTTCGACAAAATCCATCCTAGAGAATAAAGAACCGTCAAATTTACCTTTATAATAACAAATACGGTTTTCATTCAACCTCAAATGTCACTTGAACGCTTTCCCACATAGCGCCTGATGGACATGAATAGCCCGGCTCACAGGGAAGATGAGAAATTGATTGCGCCTCTATTTGATAGCATGTGTTCAAAGGGATCGGATTAGATAATTCCAGTTCACAATAATTGCTGCTTTCCTCACATGTAAAACCCGCACACTCATATTCGCCAATTGTTATCTCCCACTCACTTATACACACCTCGGTAGTAGAGCTGCAATTTACCTTGCGAGGAAGGGATATTTTGGTAACATGAAGTCCTGTGCAAAAATTGTCTAGTCCGCTTTGAGTAATCCTACCTTCCCATGTAACGGGAAATCCTGAATTGGGTTCGTGCCTAAGAAGCACATTAAGTTCACCACTTGATTCGCACTGCGGACCCGGCCCAGGCCCCGGCCCAGGCCCCGGCCCTTGTCCTCCTTCAGAAAAACGTACGTACACGTTTCCCTCTCCGCTGTTTCTTTCATAAAAATCTTCGGCGTAAATATGCAACCCGAATACATCGCCATGCACCGAATTTTCAAAAGTGAGTTTTCTGTCCCAGCAATCTTTCGGACAGTTGACAAAATCCTCTTCTTGCCATGGTTCATAAAACAATTCGATGTCATTGTGCTCATGACGGTAATATGTTCTAAAATACCTGAGTCCGCTTGACGATGTCGCTTTGAAATAGGCTTCCCAGTCCGAATTATTCGGCAACTCCTCATTATAATTCCAAGAACTGCTCATCCCGGTAAACGAGCGTATAATTCTCTGTTTCTGTCCTGCGTTGTCTGTATATGTTATTTCTATCGACGCCCGAGGATTACTATCTCCATAGTTTATCTGCACACATCTCGTTGACCTGCAACAGCCGTATAGTATCAATAGTGTAAGGACCAATACAATCGTTTTAATATAGATTTTCATAATAGTCACTCCTTTTTTTACAATTAAAATTTTAATAAAATAAATGGTAAATTTTTCTTGAGAATATCCGGGGTTTCTTCAACTTTTCCTATCATATTTAATTCATTATAAGCATGTATTTCTCTTTCTGAATTTGCTGGCGTTTCTCAAAAAAAGAGACAAAAAGAATAATTCCAATGCATCTAGCTATCCCCTCAACTTCTACCCCTATATGTAAATTTACTTTATTAACCTCTTCTATCATTTGGAATATATCCCTTATCCCCAGAAATTTGTCCTTCAATGATTTGTAAGAGAAGAATAAAAAGCTTTAGCCATTTTATGATTCTTATCTGTTAAATTAAAAAAACTTCGGCGATATTTTTGGATGACATTTTAATTTTTTTCATCGTCTGATAATATACGTAGTTTAAATTAATAGTCAATCCTGTTTTTAGGAAGGATAAAGCAGTAAGTGGGCGATTATTGTTTGTTTGTAAAAACAAGATAAAAACTTTGTGTTCTTTGTATACTTTGTGTTTTAATCTCTTTTTGCAAAAAAACAAAAAGTAATTGAAGGTATTACAGAGCATGAAAAACATATTCTTACCGCAAATAAAAACCCAATGAAAAAGAAAAAGTTTTAAGCCAGTTATCTGTATACTTGTTCTCTTCTTCTTCTGTTCCGCTTGCTCCTCCGCCAAGATATCTCAAATTTAGAAAAGTGTTTAAATAATCTGTCAATTCGAAACCGAATCTTAAAGAAGCATCTATAATCGCACCCTCGAAATCATTCTC
>CAZALG010000158.1:0-5387 GCA_964485935.1 uncultured bacterium
CAAGCTTCCCGAGGGAGTCTATTCAAAGGACATAATTCTTCACATAATAGGAAAGATTGGTGCGGATGGTGCAACTTATAAGGCTATAGAGTTTGAAGGAGATACAATAGAAAATCTTTCTATGTCTTCGCGTTTTACAATAACAAATATGGCTGTCGAAGCGGGAGGAAAAACTGGACTTATCTCTACGGATGAAACCACAAGGAAGTATCTCGAAGAAAGAGGCAGAGGAGTTAAATTCAGGGAAATAAAATCCGATTCAGATGCGAATTTTGAAAAGGTACTTGAGATAAAAGCGAATAAACTTGAACCTTTAGTTGCTTTCCCTCATACGGTTGATAATGTCAAGGGTATTTCTGAGGTTGAAGATGTAAAAATAGATCAGGTTTTTATCGGAACCTGTACGAACGGAAGACTTGAGGATTTAAGAATAGCAGCGTCGATTTTTAAAGGTAAAAAAAGACATCCGGATACGAGGTTAATCGTTATTCCTGCTTCAAGAGAGGTTTTTTTAGAAGCGTTGCGCGAAGGCCTGATCGAGACTTTCTTGGAAGCGGGTGCTTCTATCGAATCCCCCGGATGTGGTCCCTGTGTAGGAATACATAAAGGAGTTCTTGGGGATGGAGAAAGAGTTCTTTCGACGCAGAATAGGAATTTTGTGGGAAGAATGGGTAACCCTGAGGGCTTTATCTATCTCAGTTCTCCGGCAACTGCCGCGGCTACAGCTATAGAAGGTAGGATTGCGGATCCAAGGGGGTATTTAAAGTGAATTCTAAAATTTCCGGAAAAGCCTGGAAATTTGGTGATAATATTTCCACTGATCATATAACTCCGGGAAGATATTTCCATCTCCGGAGTAATCTCGAGGAACTCGCAAAACACGTGCTTGAGGATGCCGACCCTTCTTTTTCTTCAAAAGTTAAAGCCGGCGATATTATTGTGGCGGGCAGAAATTTCGGGCTAGGTTCTTCAAGGGAACATGCTCCCCGCGTGATTAAGATTGCCGGGGTTTCTTGTATTATCGCAAAATCTTTCGCGAGAATATTTTACAGAAATGCTTTTAATATAGGTTTGCCCTTATTGGTCAGTGATACTGATGGAATCGATGACGGAGACAAGCTTAAGGTCAACCTTGAAAAGGGAGAGATCGAGGACGAAACAAACGGTAAGGTTTTGATATTTACGACTCTTTCTCATTTTATGAGAAAGTTGATTGAGAATGGCGGGATAGAAGAACACATTAAGAAATATGGTGATTTTAAGGTAGAGTGATTTGAGGAAGAATAGAAGTGGTTCAGTTTAATAAGCTTGTTTTGCCCGATAGGGGAGTAAAGATAGAAATCAAAGATGGGAAGGTAAATGTTCCTGATAACCCTATAATACCTTTTATTGTTGGTGATGGGATCGGTTCTGATATAATGAATGCTTCGATGTTGGTCTGGAATGAGGCAGTTAAATTAGCCTATAAAGCAAAAAGGAAAATCGAATGGTTTGAAATATTTGCGGGTGAAAAAGCAATAGAAAAGTATGGAGAGCCATTACCGGAAGATACCCTGAAGGCTATTAGATATTTTAACATAGCCATAAAAGGACCTCTAACGACTCCCGTGGCAGGGGGATATAGAAGTCTCAATGTATCTCTAAGGCAGTTGTTGAACCTTTATGCGTGCGTAAGACCTGTAAAATACTATAGAGGTGTTCCATCCCCTTTGAGGAATCCAGAAAAGATGGATATTGTTATTTTCAGAGAAAATACTGAAGATGTATATTCTGGTATTGAATGGGAGGAAGGAACAAAAGAAGTTAAGAAAGTTATTGATTTTCTTAATAGAGAAATGGGAACAAAACTTGAATACGACGCCGGAATAGGAGTTAAACCTATAAGTATATCGAAAACGAAGAGGTTAGTCGGAAAAGCGATTCAATACGCTATAGATAATAATAAGGGTAGTGTTACAATTGTCCACAAGGGCAATATTATGAAGTTTACCGAGGGTGCTTTTAAGAAATGGGGTTACGAGCTCGCAACCGAAGAATTTAGAGAACAAATTATTACTGAAGATGAACTCTACGATCAAGTCAAAGCGGAAGATGGTGTAACTCCCACGACAAAAAAGGGAGTATTCAAGGCCCTACGTGCGGGAAGACCAGCCGGAGATCCCGGAGATAGAATAGTTATAAAAGACAGGATTGCAGATCAAATGTTTATGCAGCTTCTTACCCGTCCCGACGAATATGAAGTTATAGCTTTGCCGAATTTGAACGGAGATTACCTTTCTGATGCCGCGGCGGGACAGATTGGCGGACTGGGTATTGCCCCCGGAGCTAATATAGGTGATGATGTTGCGGTTTTCGAACCCACCCATGGCTCCGCTCCCAAATACAGGGGACTCGATAAAGTTAATTCTTCTTCTCTAGTTCTTTCCGGAGTAATGATGTTCAAATATATTGGGTGGGATGAGGTGGCAGATCTAATCGAAAAGGCTCTGGAAAAAGCTTTTCTTGATAAAAAAGTTACTTATGATCTTGCGAGGCAGATGGAAGGGGTAAATCCTATAAAAACTTCGGAATTTGCTCGGGCGATTGTCGAGCGAATGTGATAGCATTGCGTTTGAGACGCTAAAATGTAAAAATTAAATATAAAAATGAAAAATTGCAAATTAAAGTTTAAAAATAAAAACAAAAAAAGAGAAACAACAAATTACACGAATAACACGAATATTTCTTTTGTTTTTTTGTTTTGGAGGAATGGTTAATTTTGCATTTTGATTTATCATTTTACTTTTTAATTTTTGATATTTCATTTTTAATAAAAAATGACTTCCCACAAAAATATTCGATTGTTTTAACACTCTAACTCTCTAACGCTCTAACCCTCTAACGATTTTGTGTCTCCGTGGCTAATATTGATTAAAAAGTTTCTTTATGCTTACACTCAAGGCAGTAAAGGTAACTCTGTCTCGCGTTCATCTTTTCGACCATAAAGGGAGCTCCGCATTTGGTGCATTCCTCGGAAACAGGTCTATCCCAAAGAATATTATCACACTTCTCCTCTGAACAGGGATAAAAAATCCTCCCCTTTTTGGATTTTCTCTCAATAAATTCACCTTTACCACACTTAGGACATTTAACACCGGTAGAAACCGGAGCGCTCCAATCACAATCGGGATAATTGGCACAAGCTTTAAATCGTCCGAACCTACCCTGTCTCAAAATTACCTTGCCTGCGCATTTAGGACACTTCTCGTCGAGAATGTCATCGGAGTGCGGCTCTGTATAACCTTCGCAATCTTCAGGATAACCTGGACACGCGAGAAATTTACCATAGCGGCCCCATTTGACTATTAAATTCTTACCGCACTTGGGACACTTTTTGTCGGTTTTCTCACTTATGCTATCTCTAATTTCGGGGATTTTTTTCTCAACAGAATCAACATAATCCTTGAAAGAATCATAAAATTCTGCCACAGAACCCTGCCAGTCTTCTTCGCCTTTTTCTATCTTATCCAGGGTTTCTTCCATAGAAGATGTAAAATCGCAATTTATTATAGTGGAGCCAAAATTTGAAACCAAAACCTTGTTCACAATCTCACCAATTTCCTGAGGAACAAGATATCCCTTTATCTTTTTTATGTAATTTCTAAATAAAAGAGTCGAAATTGTGGGAGAATAAGTACTCGGTCGTCCGATACCTCTTTTCTCCATTTCCTTTACTATTGTAGATTCCGAATACCTTGCAGGCGGTTCAGTCGTCTTCTTCTCATCTTCGAGCTTAGAAAGCTTAACCGAATCTTCTACCTCCATTAGAGGTATTATATCTTTCTCCTTTGGAGGAGATAAAATCCTGTAAAATCCATCGAATTTCAATTTTCTCGAGGAACCCCTGAACTCATAGGAGGGAGCTTCTACCGTTACTCTTCGAGAATCAAAGACTGCGCAACTGAACTGACTCGCAACAGCCCGTTCCCATATAAGTTTATAGATTTTATACTCATCTGCCTTCAAATATTCTCTGATAGATTCCGGTGTTTTATTTATATCTGTAGGCCTAATAGCTTCGTGTGCTTCCTGAGCTCCTTTTTTCGACTTAAATTTATTGGGCTTTGCCGGTACATATTCGTCGCCAAATTCAGCCTTGATGAATTCTCTCATACTCTCTTCTGCGTCTTTGGAGAGCCTAAAAGAATCCGTTCTCATATAAGTTATAAGCCCCATAGTACCGCCGGGAAGCTCAATACCTTCATATAGACGCTGCGCAACATACATTGTCTTCTTTATTGAAAATCCGAAAGTGTTGGAAGCTGCTCTCTGAAGGGTACTTGTTATCAAGGGAGGAAAAGCAGATTGTTTAACATCTTCTTTTTTAAATTCTTTGACCTTAAAATCGGCATCTTTCAAATCTTTTTTTATTTTTTCCGCTTCTTTTTTACTTGCAACTTTTGCCTTCTTTCCGTCAATCCTTTCAAGTTCTGCCCCAAATTCACCGTTAGGGTGAATGAAAAGTCCTTTAAAAACCCAGTAATCCTCGGGAACAAAATTATCTATTTCCTCCTCTCTTTCACATATAAGACGAAGGACTACGCTTTGAACCCTTCCCGCGGACAATCCTCTTTTAATAGCTTTCCAGAGTAAAGGACTAATCTTATATCCAACCAGCCTGTCCAGGATTCTTCTTGCTCTTTGAGAAAAAACCTTATTCATATCGATACTACCCGGTTCTCCAATTCCCTTATTTATTCCACTTTTCGTCATTTCATAGAACAATACCCTTTTAGGTGTAACAGGAAGTTCTTCCTGCAGATGAAAGGCGATTGCCTCCCCTTCTCTGTCCGGATCGGTCGCAATAAAAACTCTATCACTTTTCTTACTTTCCTTTACTATCTCCTTAACAATTTTACCCTTTCCTTTTATTATTTTATAATCTGGATTAAAACCGTTATCAATATCTATACCCATCTTGCTCTTGGGAAGATCTTTAATATGGCCCATAGTTGCCATTACTTTTGTTTTTTTGAGATAATGGGTTATTGACCTGGCTTTAGCAGGGGATTCAACTATCACTAAATCCATTTAACTTATAGCCTTTTGCCTTTGGCTGTTGGCTTTTTGCTTTAAATAAAAAAAATCAAACATTTTTATTCCCCTTTTATTTAATATGCACTATATCTGTATACTCTTTTAAACCAAAAACTAAAAAAACATTCAAACTTTTCTATTTACTTCATCTAAAAAACCAATGAGTTTTTTCATATCTTCATAAAGAGGTGCTGTAATCCGTATTCTCTTCCTCTTTATGGGATGAGTAAACTCAATAGATGCAGCGTGAAGAGCCTGCCTATCAATAATCTCCATTATCTTATCAAAAACATCCTTATAGTCAAGCCCTA
>CAZALG010000159.1:0-5385 GCA_964485935.1 uncultured bacterium
GTTATTATCTGGACTCATATATTTCTCCTTGTTTGATTTGTCTTTTTAATTTTATGGAATCTACCATATCAGGCTTCCTCGAGTTTATTATACCAGTTGAACTTCAAAAATATCGATGTTACTGCAAGAACACCAATACTCATAAACATTCCGGGAAATTGTCGCAGCACGAATAAAACTGGAATTAGAACAAAATTTATTTGCCATACAATACCTACAACAACGTTCACCATATCACGCTTGAAGCCCTTATTTCTCTCAAAATCGGGATCTAATTTCTTTACCTTTTCATAAACCGGTCTCCAGAGTCCCCACGGTCTTACCTTTTTGTAGAAGTCCATAAGAACTTCATCTTTTTCAGGTTCTGTAAGCAGAGTGGCTATAATCGAACCAATGGTGCTTATAACCAGCAGAAACGGGAAAAGAGCAAGATTGAATTGTAACCCGAATAAAACATCAGGATTACCAAGAGCAAAGGGTAAGATTAAAGCCGCAGCCATACCGGAAACCATGCCCCAGAAATATCCATAACCGTTAAACCTCCACCAGTACCACTTAAGAACATTCGGTGCCATATATCCACCCCAGAGACCCGATACAATCCACATGGTGATTTGATGGATTGATTTTCCCAGCATACCGAAAATTATGCCAAGTATTATAAGTGCGAGGGAACTCAGGTAACTCACCAGCACATATTTCCTGTCTGAAGCATTTTTATTTATATGTCTCTTGTAAATATCATTGGCAATATAGGAAGCGCCGCAGTTTACAGTACCACTGTAGGTGCTCATAAAAGCGGCAAGCAGTCCCGCAAGTATTAGTCCAACAACTCCTACAGGTACAAAATTATGTATTACATAGGGTAGAATCTGCTCGAAATCTACAGAGGATCCCATAGCAATAAGTTGAGGACTGAAGAAAACTAATCCCAGCACGCATATACCTGTAACAAGCAGATAACGTGGTAAATATAGTACCAAACAAACAAACCAGCTCATAAGAGATGCTTCCCTTGGACTTCTTGTTGAAAGAATCCTCTGCATATCATAATTCGGAGCCGGTCCGGCTGCACTTATAAGGGCTCCCTTAAAAAGCATCATCATTAGAACGATACCCGCCAGCGAAAAACCATCAGTAGCCATTTTCGTATTTATCGCCGGTATTAGGTTTGACCAATCTAAATTAAGACTCGTCCATCCGAATTTTAGGCTTAGCCAACCCTCCGGTACTGCTGCCTGAATCATCTGTGGAGTAGTATGGGCAATCGCGATATAACCAATACAGACAGATGCTATCGCAAGAATAAAAAACTGAAGTAAGTTAGTAACCAGAACTCCAAACATACCACTCGCAATGATATAGACACCAGCAAGACCCATTATTATAATTGCGTAAATATTCGGAGAAAACTGCCAGGGCAGGAAAACCTGAGAAAACTTCCCTATCCCCTGAAACGCATAGGCAAGAAAACCGATAGTACTTATTAACGCGAATACAACTACGCTGATATCTGAAAGTTTAGCTCCCAGACCATAACCAAATCTGGTTTTTATCCACTCCGCACCGGTTACAACTTTGGATCTACGAAGCCAGGCGGAGAGATATACCATAAGGAAAATCTGGTTGAATATGGGCCAAATCCAGGGGATGAAAGCTCCTTTTACACCATAAACAAAAATCCAGCTTACTATTAACATAGTTCCCGCAATGTCAAACATACCTGATGCATTTGCCGTGCCTAAAAGGTAAAACGGTACTTTGTTTCCCCCCAGGAAGTAAGCTCTTAAATCCTTGGAAGCCCATTTTTTGACCACCGTTCCAACAATAACTACAACGACAAAATAAGCTAATATAATGCTTATATCAACTTTATTCATAATACCCCCTTATGTTAAATTAATAATAAACTCTCACTTAAAAAGAATCATCCAAGATTCACTTCTACTTCGTGAGTCTTTCCGTCGTCAAATATTGGAACTTTATTTCCTTCTATCTCTTTGCCATCTACCTTTAATTTTTTTATTCCTTTGCTCTTCTTATCAGGATTGCTGACTTTTATATCGTAAACTGCACCCCTGAATTTTCTTCTAATTTTAAAACCTTCCCAATCGGAGGGGATACAGGGATCAACAATAAGGCCGTCGTAATCCGGTCTTATTCCAAGTATATATTGCGTTATTGCTACGTAATTCCAGGCTGCGGTTCCTGTAAGCCAGGAATTTTTCGCCTCACCTTGTATGTAAGCATCCTTCCCCGATACCATTTGAGAATAGACGTAAGGCTCGGTCTTATGAATCTCGCTTATTTCTTCAAGATATGCCGGGGCTATTCTTCTATAATAATCAAAAGCCCTGTCGCCTCTGCCTATGACAGTCTCGGCAATAATAATCCAGGGATTATTATGACAGAAAACTCCTGCATTCTCCTTATAACCCGGAGGATAGCTGGATATTTCTCCTAAATTGAGATGATATTTTGAATAGGCAGGATTATTAAGAACAATTCCGTATTTGCATAAAAGTCTTTCTTTTAAAGAATCAAGTTCCTGTTTTGCCTTGCCGTCACCGACCCCGATGCCAGCCATAATACAGAAGCCCTGAGATTCGATAAATATCTTTCCTTCTTCATTCTCATCGCTGCCCACCTTATCTCCGTTATCATCATAAGCCCGCAAGAACCAATCTCCATCCCAACCATGTTTATTTATTGTGTCTATCATATTGTTTATATGTTTATCCGCCTCCTTAGCCTCATCCTCTTTTCCTATTCTCTTGCATATCTCTTCGAATTCCCTTCCGTAGTAAACAAACATACCCGCAATCAAAACAGATTCCGCAACTTTTCCCTCTTTGTTTTCAGTGGTCTGGAATGAATCGTCAGGATTTTCAGAGAAACAGTTGAGATTAAGACAATCGTTCCAGTCCGCCCTGCCTATAAGAGGCAGCTTATGGGGACCGAGATTGTTAACAACATGATAAAATGACCTCTTTAAATGTTCAAACAGACTTTTTGTTTTACTTTCATCATTGTCAAATGGAACCGACTCGTCAAGTATCGAATAATCACCGGTTTCCTTAATATATGCGGAAACCGAGGCTATTAACCATAGAGGATCGTCATTAAAATTACCACCTATCTCATCATTCCCTCTTTTTGTAAGAGGCTGATACTGATGGTACGCGCTTCCGTCTTCCAACTGTGTGGCTGCGATATCAAGAATTCGCTGCTTCGATTTTTCAGGTATCTGATGAATGCATCCCAGTAGGTCCTGATTCGAATCCCTGAAACCAAATCCCCTCCCGATACCGGATTCAAAATATGAAGCGCTTCTCGACATATTATAAGTGGTAATACACTGATAAGGATTCCATATATTTACCATTCTGAATAATTTATCATCCGGATGTTCGATTTCATAAATGGAAAGAAGATTGTCCCAGTATTTATTGATAGCTTTTAGCTCCCGATCTACTTCTTCGGGAGTTTTTATTTTGGATATCATTTCTTCCGCTTTCGTTTTATTTATAACTCCCGGACTTTCCCATTTATCTTTCGGGTCATTTTCGACATAGCCGAGAATAAATATATAATCTTTTGTTTCCCCGGCTTTAAGTTCGACTTCTATACAATGTGAACCGATAGGCTGCCATCCATGGGCTTCTGAATTTCGGGGCTTTCCTTCCATTACTGCAGAAGGAGAGGAAAAACCGTTGTAAAGTCCCAGAAAATCCTCCATCTGCGTGTCATAACCTTCGATTTCTGAATTTACAGAGTAAAAGGCAAAATGATTTCTTCTTTCTCTATACTCTGTTTTATGGTATATAACGGAATTTTTAATCTCCACTTCGCCTGTAGAAAAATTTCTCTGAAAATTAGTCATGTCATCGAGAGCATTCCACAGACAGAATTCAACGAATGAAAAAAGCTTAAATTTTTTCGTAGAATCGGATTTATTCATCAGTCGAATCCTCTGTACCTCACCATTAAATCCGAGCGGAACAAAATATAGAACCTCTGCTTCAAGATTATTTCTTTGCCCTGTGATTTTTGTATAACCTAGACCGTGTCGGCATTCGTGTTTTTCTAACCCTGCCTTTACAGGTTTCCAGCCAGGTGTCCATACGTCACCGTTGTCATTTATATAAAAATATTTTCCACCGTTGTCAATGGGGATATTGTTGTAGCGGTATCGGGTAACTCTTCTGAGTCTTGCATCTTTATAAAAGCTATAACCGCCGGCAGTATTGGAAATTAAAGAGTAAAAACCATCATAACCAAGATAATTAATCCATGGAAAAGGAACCTTAGGATCAGTAATTACATACTCTCGATGTTTGTCTTCAAAATATCCAAATCTCATAAAAACTCCCTCCTCTTATTTATTTTGATACGCGATGTATAAAAAGCTATTATTAATGTCTCAACAGCACGATTTAAGCAGTCAATAATAATAAGCTTTATCGAATTGTCAAGAGCTATTAAATAGCTTACTTTCATAGCCTTAAGATAAAAGTAATAATACAAAACCTTAAGTTGGGGTAAGGAAAGAGTACATAGATTTTTTGAAGCTATTTCGAATTATTAAATTGGAAGATATAAAAATATATATAAAAAAATAGGAGGGCTGTTTTCACAGCCCTCTTTTTAGTGCTTGTTTAGGTTTTTTTACTTCACTTTTACTTCGATCTCTTTAGGTTTCTCTTTCTCTGTTTTTGGCAGAGTTACAGTCAGGATACCGTCTTTAAATTCGGCATTCACCTTTTTTTCATCCAAATCCGATGCGAAACTAAAGGCCCTTCGGAAATTTCCGTAAGATCTTTCAACTCGAAGATAAGATTCGCTTTCTTCCTTAGTCTCTTCCTTTTTTTCGCCTTCTACCAGAAGACTATTTTTCTTTATCTTAATCTTCAAATCCTTTTTATCTATTCCCGGTACTTCTACAGTAACCGTGTATTTATCGTCATCTTCTTTTACATCTGCTAACGGATATAATCCTCTGCTGGAAACAGGGCCGCTGAAACCTTTCAAAAAATCCTTCATTACGCTGTCAAAGTCTTCTCTAATATTAAAAAACCTATCTAACGGATCATAACTTACTAAATTTTTCTTAATCATAAAAGCACCTCCTTTTTTAAGATTCTTTACTCATCTTTCATATATAAAGACGAAGAAATCCGTAAAAGGTTCCGTCCTGGTATGTAAATTCTACGAATCTAAGTTAAATAGTTAAATTAAAAAATGGTAAAATAGTAATTTTAGGATTTGGGATATGAAATTTGGTAAAAAAATATTCTTTTTGCTATTTGAAGTTCAAATATTTTAGAGAAAGGTGTGGGGGTGCTTGACTTGTCTTTGTTATTTGTTGAATTATTAATATCGTAA
>CAZALG010000160.1:0-5361 GCA_964485935.1 uncultured bacterium
CAGAAAAAGAAACCTCTTTTCTCTATGTTTTTTTTCTGTTTGGGCAACACACCCATGAGTCTTGAGTCAATTTTAGGATATTTGATTTTTGCATTTTGTTGGTCAAGCCTTGCGTTTGAGCGGGGATAATCTTAATTTATAACCTATGATTCAAATTTCGATAAAAGATATTCCGGAGCTTCCCGGAGTTTACCATTTCAGAGATGGAGAGAAAATACTTTATATAGGTAAAGCAAAAAATTTAAAAAAGAGAATCAGTAGTTATTTTACCCGCAAAAATTCAATAAAGGAAAATAAAATACTGTATGAAGCTAAATTTTTAGATTATACGGCCACTACAAATGAGTTGGAAGCTCTTATATTGGAAGAAAATGAAATAAAGGAACACCAACCCAAATATAACGTCAGATTAAAGGATGATAAAAGATATCCTTATATTAAGATAACCATAAAGGATGAATATCCGAGAGTCTTCTATACACGCAAAATCGAAGACGACGGCTCCCTTTTTTTTGGACCATATGCTGATGTAAAGGCTGTCAAAAAAGCGCTTAAAACGATTAGAAGCGTTTTTCCGGTAAGGACATGTAAGGCGAAAAATTTACCCGATAAAGTTTGTCTTCAATATCATATTAACAGATGTTTGGCTCCCTGTATAGGGAAAATAGGAAGAGAAGAATACAGAGAATTGGTCGACGAAATAATTGATTTCCTGAGGGGAAAAACAAAGAAGCTTGAGAAAATTATTAATGACAAAATGAAAGATTCTGCGGAAAGATTAAATTTCGAAATGGCTGCCGTGTATAGAAACCAACTCATGAGTTTAAGGGATCTGGCGAAAAAACAGCGAATGGTGCTTGAGGATAAAAAATCCAGAGATATAATAGGAATTAGCAGCAAAAGCGGAATAGCTTGTATTTTCGTTTTTCAGATTAGAGAAGGAAAAATGATTAACGGTGAAAGATACATACTCCGCTCAAGTGAAGATGTTCCGCTGATAGAATATATTCAGCGTTTTCTCGTTTGGAAGTATCTTAATATATCATATATTCCCGAAGAGATTCTGATTCCGGTAGGAATAAAAGATAAAAATTTGTTAGAAATTCTTTTTTTATGTAAAATTAAAATGCCCAGAAGGGGTGATTTAAAAAAATTAAAAGAAATGGCAAATAGTAATTCGGAACTTGAATTGGAGAGGGAACTTTCACATCCGGTAACGGGACTAAATGATTCTCTCGGTGAGCTTCAAAAACTACTTATGCTTGAGGAGGTGCCGGTGAGAATTGAAGGATTTGATATTTCCAATATCGGAGGATCCGATTCGGTGGGTTCATGCGTCGTATTTGTAAATGGTTTTCCCACAAAGGAAAGATACAGACGTTTTAAGATAAAGAACGTTAAAGGCATTAACGACCCTGCAATGATTGGGGAGATTATCGGTAGAAGAATTAAAAAATTGATAAAAGAGAAAGATTTACCAGATTTTATTTTAATCGACGGGGGTAAAACCCAGTTAAATGCAGCTATAAAGGCTATGAATGAAGTTACTGCGTTAAAAATTCCTGTTATAGCTCTGGCGAAGAGAGCAGAGGAAATACATTTGCCGAGCGGAGAAATTATTTCTTTGCCGCTAAGTTCTAACGCTCTAAAACTTTTAATGAGGATACGCAATGAAGCGCACTCATTTGCGCTTAATTATCATAAAAAACTTAGAAGAAAAAAACTTTCTCTTTCAGAATTGGATGAGATCGAAGGAATTGGTTACAAGCGTAAAATAGCTTTAATACAACATTTCGGCTCAAAAGATAGAATACTCTCCGCATCTAAGGAAGAAATTCGAAGAGTTTCGGGTATTGGGAATAAATTGGCAGATATTGTTTATAATTCACTTCATTAATGGGATTATGTTTTAATTTGATATTATTATTATTTTCCATATCATTAGAAGTATTGATTGTTGAATCACCGGATACATCAGAAATAAATCTCGGTTATTCCTTCATTATTGCAAACTCTGACAGCTTGTGGTGCGGAGAAAAACTTTTATTGCGTGATTCTTCATATGTAATGGATTATCAAAAAGGCCTTTTAAAAATTAAGAAGGATTGTTCTCTGCCACTAAAAATCAAATTTTCGCATCTGGATTTTTTATTGAATGAGAGCTACTCAAGATGGTCTCCGGACACTTCCGAGTCGTTACCTGCTGAGATTATAGAAGATTTTCAGGGGGAGGAGGATAGAGGTAAACTTGTTATAAATGGTAATAAAGGTTTATTTGTTGATGTGAGAGCCGGGGGGTCAGATATAAGCCAGAGTTTATGGATGAAAATAGGGGGGAGAGCCGGGCAGTTTGATGTTTCAGGAGTTCTCTCTGATGAAAATATTCCTCAAGGTAATGTGGTTTCGCAAAATTTGCGGGAAATAGATGAGATATTTGTAGAAGCTGTTTCAGATAATATATCTTTTAGAATGGGTGATATTGTTACAGTTGAGGAAGAAGTAGACAAAAAATTGCTTGGACTTTCTTTCAATTGGAAAGACCTATCCGGAGTGGCGGGGATTTCTAAGGCTAAGTATGGGAAAATTACGTTTAAAACAGTTGAAAATAAGCAAGGTCCTTATAAAATTAGTGTGGAAGAAGGAATAAGTGGTATATCAATAGTCAGGGGGTCCGAACAAGTTTGGCTCAATGGTGAATTATTGAGCAGGGGGACAGAAAAAGATTATGTAATTAATTATCTAGAAAATTCCCTGACTTTTAATCCCTCTGTTTTTCTCGATAATGAATCAGTGGTTCTTGTTCTTTTTCAATATAGCATTTACGGAGAAAGCAATATTTTCTATGAAACCGCGTATAAGACCGACGATTATTCTTTTTCTTTTACTCGAGAGGAGGATTTCTCGGAAAAGGATTTAATTGAATCCTATCCGGATTCCGGTTTTGGGTACAGGTATTCCGCGGTGGATGTTGGAGAAGAAAATGGTGATTATGAGTTTCAAGACTCGATTTTTGTTTATGTGGGTTATGAAAATGGTTCTTATGAAGTTTATTTCGAATGGGTTGGGGAAGGTAACGGAGAATATGAATATGTGGATTCATTGCACTACTTTCTATGGACAGGCGATGGCCCTTATTCTGTTGAAAGAAAAGTCCCTTTAGGAGAAGAAGATAATTTGTTTTCAATTGGTTTGGACAAAAATTTGAAAAAATTCGATGTATCCGGAAAATTAAAAGCGAGGAGAATAAGAACTCCTGTTGGGGGTGAGAAAAAGGATGGCTTAAATGCGAGTATTAAGTCCCAATTTGATCCATACGATTTTTTAAGTTTGTCATTTAATTATTCCAGGAAGAGCCCGGATTTTGTTGTTAGGGAATGGGAGGGAGATAAAGATTTATTGAAAAGCTGGGAAATTGTAAATTTCCCTTCTGATTTTTTAGAAAGTGGAGTGAAATTTTTACCAAATTCAAGAATTGAGTGTTCTTATACTTACGGAAAAGCTGATACTCTTCTTAAGGATAGAATAAATTTCAAAATTTCTCCTTTGTTTTTTTATTGGGAGAATATCAGAGAAAAAAGATTGGATTTAAAAGGTGGATTACGATTTTCAAACTACGAGATTTCTTATAGAGATTTAAAAAGAAATGAAGATTACAGAAAAGAATTTTTCGCAGGTAGCTCGTATTTAGATCTTTTATATGGATTGGAAGGTGGTAGTTTTGGCGATACTGCTAAAGTGTATGTAGGAAAAACAAGGCTGAAATATAAAAATCTATCCTTTATTGCATCACACATTTACAGAGAAAATTTGGTTTCAGGACAAACTAAAAGGATTTCTAACGGATGTTTTAATATGAATTTAAACATAAATTCTTTTTATTTAAGAAGTAAATTTGATGTTTCCGAGAAAAGAGCAAGTGTCTGGGAAAGGTACTATCAGGAAGTAAGCCCCGGTGAAGGTGATTACTCGTTTGATTCGACTTCTAATGTTTATTATGTGAATCCGTATGGGGATTATATAGAGAGAATTGTATACACAGGTGAAGAAAGGTATTCTAGAGAATATTCGGCGAATATTTCGGTCCGGTCGGAGGGCATGATTTTAATGAACGGATCCGTTAATTCGATTTATAGTCCTGCATTAATGTCTAAAAACGATGGTTTGTTAAGCCTTAAATTCCCTAAAAATAGTAAAAATAGAGTCTTTTGCAAAACTAATTTTAAATACACTAGCGGAGAGGTGTTTTGGGGAGTAACAGACCGTAATTACGCAAAGGTTAATATTGGCTGGGAAAATAGTGCTAAAGGGTATAAGGAACTTGGGCTTACACGCGAATGGAGCACAGAAGATGATAAATTTGGTGGTTTCCTTAGTTTTTGGAATGAAAGCGGGATCGAAATAAAACTTGAAGAAATCTTAACCACCGGAGAAGATACACTTATATCTTCAATTTTAGGTCTGGGGTACAGACTTTTTGGAGGTCGAAAAAGCGGTTTACTTCACTTAACCTTTGGCTACAATTATTATCCTGATGGTAGTGTTAATTCTTACAGAATGAATGATCTTTATCCTCCTGGGTTTTTTTATGATTTCACAGCCTCTGTAACCATAGATCTAACAGAAATGATTCACCTTGTAACAAATGCAAACATTCATAAACTTAGTGAAGGAGAAATGTATTATACCGGAAGAATAGGCGTAACTGCCGATTTCTCGCCTTAAGATAACCCTTGACTTATTACTTAAGTTTCTTAAAATGTAATCATGAAGATTATTTTATTTGAGGACGAAAAAGTAAGCAATTTCTATCCTATTTCCAGGTTGCGTACAATCGCTGAGGTCAGAACCGGTAGATGGACACAAAGGGAAAGAGCATCCTTGCAATTTAAATCCAAAAATTTAACGTATTCTACGAGAGAGCTTTATGGCGATGAATTTGAAGTAGAAAATGATATGCTTTTCTTGAATGCGAGATTAAAAGATTTTAGTTTGCTTACGGATTTAGAAGCAAATACCTGTGTTGTTAATAAGGATGGGGATATTCTAAGTTACAGAGGTGGTAAGATCATTGAGGGTAAGAATTTCGATGGGTTTAATGTGGTTACCAAGGAGATCCCGATATATAATTTTATATGGGACGTTATTGCAAGTCTGCCGGAAAGTTTGAACTCGGATTTAAGCGGTGATTCTTCATTGGGTCAAATTATGAGCCCGGTTCCAGATAATGTCCATATAGAAAATAAAAATAATGTTTATGTTGGCGAAGGAGTGAAATTAGGAGCGGGCGTTGTTTTGGAGGCAGAAGATGCTCCTATCTGGATTGACGATGGTACGGTTATAGAGAATTATTCTTGTATTGTA
>CAZALG010000161.1:0-5358 GCA_964485935.1 uncultured bacterium
CCGTAACCAGATGAGCACCTTTTCCGGAAAGGGCGTTAAGATATAGAGGCATTGTGGCTGCGAGAGTTTTTCCTTCCCCTGTTTTCATTTCCGCGATGTTTCCCTGATGCAGTACAATGGCTCCTACTATTTGTACGTCATAAGGAACCATTTCCCATTCCCATTCGAGGTCGGTTACATTCCATTTTTTACCCAATAGAAGTTCGCACGTTCTTTTTACAAGGGCAAAACTTTCTACCATTAAATCGTCGACAGTTTCTCCTTCTTTCAATCTTGTTTTGAATTCTTCGGTAATTTTTGGCAGGTCGTTTTCCTGGGTTTTTTGATATTCTTTGAATTTGATGTTTATTTCGTCGACTATAGGATAAAGCTTGTTTAAAACTCTTTCATTATGAGATGGGATGATCTTTTTTAAGAGTCTAAGCACGGATTAAATCACCTCTTTCTACGCCTGTCGATATATAACCTATTTTCACTTCTGTAGCATCTTCAATAAATTTTATAAAGTTTTTTGCCTCAGCGGGTAAATCCTCGTAGCTTCTGATGGATTTTGTGTTTTCCCATCCGGGAAGGCTGGTATAAACAGGTTTGGCTTTTTCTAATTTCCAAACTTCCGAAGGAAAATATTCTATTTTTTCTCCGTCAATTTCGTAAGCAGTAGCTATTTTAACTTCCGGAAGACCGTCTAAAACGTCTATCTTTGTGATAATTATTTCTGTAACTCCGGATATCCAGCTGGTAAATTTTAATGCAACAAGATCCAACCAGCCGCAATTTCTGGGTCTTCCTGTGGTTGCTCCGAATTCTTTGCCTTTCTTGCGAATAAGTTCTTCTGTTTCTTTTTCCATCCTGGTGGGGAAGGGACCTTTACCTACCCTTGTGGTATATGCTTTTGTGACTCCGAAAATATTCGGAATACAATTTGGAGGGATACCGCTTCCGGATAGAATTCCTCCGGGTGTAGGGTTGGATGAGGTTACATAAGGATATGTCCCAAAGTCGATGTCTAAAAGGACGCCCTGAGCTCCTTCAAATATTATTTTTTTCTTCTCTTTTAGTAATTTTCGTATTAATTCTACAGTATTGGTTATCAGCTTACCATAGTTCTTTTTAAAAGATTCTATAGTTTTTAAAAATTCAGAGGGTAGATTCAATTTAGATAAATAATCGGTATAGAAAATATCTCCCATTCGTATTCCTTTCCTTAATATTTTATTGGCATATGCCGGTCCTATTGCTCTTCCTGTTGTGCCAATTTTATCTTTCATTTCCTTTTCTTCCTCAAAATAGGAAGGAAGTATTAAATGACTTCTTTTACTTATCTTGAGGTTGTTGTTTATTTCTATCCCTTTCTTTTTTAGTTCTTCAATTTCTTTTATTAACTGGGCTATATCGATAACCACTCCGTTTCCGATTATCGATATTTTATCCTGGTGAAAGATACCTGATGGGATAAGATGCAGAGATAGTTTTTCACCTTTGTAGGTAACGGTATGTCCGGCGTTCGCGCCGCCCTGATATCGGCAAACCGCATCAAAAGAACCGGCAAGATTATCTATTAGTTTTCCTTTTCCTTCATCGCCCCATTGAAGTCCTAAGAGAGCGGCGTTTTCGTATAGCATCTATACCTTTCTCCTTTAAAAACTTTCTCTGTAAGAAATCTGGAGTTGTCTTCCAATATCTTCTGAAAAGATATTTTTCAGATCAAACTGAATGCCCAGACTTCCGGATTGTAACTTGTAGCCAAGATTAAATCGGTTTTTATCTTCGTCGTTATTTCCCATTATGTATTCAAAGTGGAAGGTGTGAGCTTCGCCTAAATTTAGAGCCGCATTTCCAAAGAAATCCACTCCGTTATCTTCCTGGTAGTTATAATTAGCTCCACCGGCAAGTATTAATCCGGGAAATAATCGAGTTCCTACAGTTGCGAATATAAGTTTTTCCTCATAATTTTCAATTGGTTCATCATTATATCCAAAGACGCTTTCTATTGTACCGTTGCCGAATATCCTTATTCGAAAGTCGAGAGCGGGTCTATCTTCCCAGTCGACATCTCCATATCCCACGATATTTGTTCCGCCAAAGCTTGTGCTCAAGATAATACCATTCCATATTCCTATGCCAATTTTGGCTCTCAAGTGATCTATTGGTTCTTCTTTTATATGTATAATGACTTCTCCGTGATAAAGAAGAACAGGTAGTGGATTATCAATTCCTGTTATCGGTTCGTAGTAAGTGGAAATCATAGATAAAA
Organism: uncultured bacterium; assembly: GCA_964485935.1. Lineage (GTDB taxonomy): Bacteria > Hydrothermota > UBA3072 > UBA3072 > UBA3072 > JAFGHJ01. The sequence goes on from CAZALG010000161.1 coordinate 2,255, forward strand.
TAAAAAGAATCATTTAACCTCCTTTATATACTGAAGCGAATGCTCCCTTCTCCAATTATATTATTTACTTTTTTTATCATTTGTTCGTCCGGTTTTATTTTTATATCTCTGGCTCTCAGACGTATTTCTTCATAATCATTTCTGCAGAGTATTGTAAGAGGTATTTTCCCGGAATGTTCGACTAAAACTTTTTTCACGCCGGTTATGTCTTCTTCACTTAACCCCGCAAGGTCCAGAATAAGATAAGCAGCTTTTAGGTGATTTTCTATTTTATCTAACGGCATTATTTTTTCCGCACTGATTTGAACTTGATCACTAATTGAATCGGCTTTAATTCTGCCTTTTATTACTACGGAGCCGAAAGATTCTAATTTGCTTCCGAATTCTTCGAATAATTTAGGGAATACCAGTACTTCAAATGAACCATTTTCATCTTCTACATTTAATTTCGCCCATCGGCGATTCTTTTTTGATGTCTTTTTATCAACTTTTGTTATAGTACCACCGGTGATGATTAATTTATTAACAGGTAAATCTTTTAATTTTGTAGATGGAGTAAATAGTGCTTCGGAAAGTTTTTCATATTGAGATAGAGGATGGCTGGAAAAGAAAAAACCATATGCTTCCTGCTCGTATCTCAATTTTTCATCTTCGTCGAATGGTGTTGTCGGAATTAATTCTTTCTTTTTTTCTCCAAATAATGTTTCCATTTTTCTTTTTTCCTTTGTCTTTGCGTAGTCAATTGCGTTCTGTAGGGAAGAGAGTAAAGAATGCCTATTCGGTTCTAGAGAATCGAAAGCTCCTGCTTTAATAAGACTTTCTATGACTTTCTTGTTAACTAATCTTCCGCCGGCCCTTTCTACAAAGTCGAAGAAATCCTTAAATTTTTTCTTTTCTCTTTCTTTTATAGTTTCCAGTACAGCATTTTTTCCCACGTTTTTTATGCCGCCCAGACCATAACGAATTGTGTTCTTTTCAGGAGTGAATTCATAACTGGAAATATTTATATCAGGAGGTTTTATTTCTATTCCGTGTTTTCTAGCATCTTTTATGAATTTTCTTATATCTTCTACTTCTGCACTTATGTTGCTTGTAAGAGAAGCGGCATAAAACTCGGTGGGATAATGGGCTTTTAGATATGCTGTCTGATAGGCAATTTCTGCGTAAGATACAGAGTGAGCTTTATTAAATCCATATTTGGCAAAGGAGCTCATTCTTTCAAAGATATCTTCCGCCTGATTTTTAGAAATATTATTTTTAACACAGCCTTCGATAAACTTTTCTCCCATCGATTGCATTACGTCCATCTTTTTCTTTCCCATCGCTTTTCTTAAAATATCTGCTTCACCCAGAGAAAAACCTGCGAGGATATTCGCTATTTTCATTACCTGTTCTTGATAAAGCATTATTCCGTAAGTTTCCTCTAACACGGGTTTTAATTTTGGATGGGGGTATTCCGGATCTATTTTACCTTTTTTCCTCAGTGCAAATTCATCCTGGTCGATGTTTTGAAGAGGTCCCGGTCTATACAACGCGACTGATGCAACCAAGTCTGAGAAATCACTTGGCTGGATTTTTCTGAGCATTTTTTTCATGCCTTCTGACTCAAGCTGGAAGACTCCTGTTGTGTCTCCTCTTCTTATAAGCTCATAAGTTTTTTTGTCGTCTTTATCCAAATTGTAAATATCCAATTTGTGTTTAATGTTTTTAAGAGTTTCCTGTATAACAGTAAGAGTCCTAAGCCCCAGAATATCTACCTTTAAGAGTCCCAATCTTTCTAAAGTTTCCATAGAAAATTGGGTGGTGATTACTTTTTCTTTGCCCGTAGTGCTTACAAATAAAGGTACAAAATCGGTAATGTCACCAGGGGCAATTACAACTCCAGCCGCGTGAGTGGAAGTCTGTCTGATTAACCCTTCGAGTTTCTTGGCAAGTTCAATAAGCTCTTTTAAATCCGCTCTGCCTTGGATTTTTTCTTTTAATTCGCTGGAACTGTTTATTGCTTCTTCAACCGATTGTTCTCTTTCTATTTCTTTGGCTATTTCATCGCAGTCGCCATAAGGAATTTCAAGTACTCTCCCCACGTCTCTTACTACGGATCTGGCTTTTAAAATACTAAAAGTGATGATTTGAGCAACGTTTCTTTCTCCGTATTTTTTCTTAATATGTTGAACGACCTCATCGCGTCTTACATCTGAGAAGTCTATATCCACGTCTGCCATTGAGACTCTTTGCGGGTTTAAAAAACGTTCAAAAATAAGTCCGTGCTTTAAAGGATTTACGTTTGTTATCCCTAGGCTATAGAGAACAAGACTGCTTGTAGCTGAGCCTCTTCCCGGTCCCACAGGTATTCCTTTTTCTTTGGCAAAATCAACGATGTCTTTTATTATAAGGAAATACCCTGCCAGCCCCAATTCCTTAATTACTGAAAGTTCGTACTGAAGACGGTCTTCTTCACCCGGGGTAACTCTTTTTAATCTTTTTTCGAGTCCTTTTCTCGCAAGATGTTTGAGATATTCCTCTATTCCTTTAAAACCTTTTGGTATTTCTATTGAAGGTAAGAGCGTTTTATCAGTTTCGAAGGGAACAGGGATACATTTTTCCTTAAAATCCTGTGTGTTTTCGATGGCTTGTGGTATATCTTTGAACAATTCTTTCATTTCTTCCGGTGACCGAAGATAAAAATTGTCCGTGGGTAATTTTAAGCCGTTTTCTTCGCTAATTGTTTTCTTTGTCTGAAGTAAAAGTAAAATTTCATGACTTTTAGAGTCTTCTTTTTTTAAGTAGTGGACATCGTTGGTTGCTATTATCGGTATATCAAAATTTTTGGAAAGCTCTATCAGCTTTTCATTTACTTCGACTTCCCTCTCAAGACCGACTCGCATTATTTCTATATAAAAATCCTCTTTAAACTCTTTTTTAAAGAAACTTATTAACTCCTCTGCTTTTTCTATTTTACCCTCGGCAACAAATGCGGGTATAATTCCGTTTCTGCAGGCGCTTCCGACTATTATTCCCTCTTTGTATTTTAATAGAATTTCCCTATCCAGTCTTGGTTTTCTGTAGAAGCCTTCCATAAACGCCAGGGAGGATAATTTCATCAG
>CAZALG010000162.1:0-5350 GCA_964485935.1 uncultured bacterium
AACCACCCAACCATCTAACTTTCCAACAACTTAAAATCTTTGTGTCTTTGTGTGAAAAGATTTTTGGGATTAGGGGTAAAGGGGGATTATTTAATACTTGACATTTAATACCGTTATCCTTATAATACCTGAAACATTTGGAAAAAAAGGAGGAGTAAATGAAAAAAGCATTTTTATTGTTAGCAGTTTTACTGGTTGTTTTACCCCTGAGCGCCAGACCAAAATTAGAGTTTTCGCCAAGAGGAAGCCTATATATAAGCAGTGTCAATTTTGGTATCGGCGCTGATGTTATAGTAAATCCTATGAAAAATCTGGGCGTGAGAGTTAATTTAGCCGAAGTGGTTTTTGGGGATGTTACTGCCTTTTCTCTAAACTCAGGAAACCTTTTTAGTTTCAGCAATTTTGATATTCTATATTATACTGATATCGCGGGGATCTTCTCATACGTCGATATAGTATTCGGATTGCTTTCAGCGTCAGGAGGAACCACTATATCAATTGGCGGAGGTCTCGGACTTGAAAAATACATGGGAAAAGGTAATTATGTATTTCTTGAACCAGCCTTAATCTTCAAAGATGGTCCTTTTACTGAAGGCGATCTTACTTTTAGAACTTCATTCGGCTTAAAATTAGGGATTTGAAAAAGTTTCAAAAATAAGTTAGATTTTTCTTTTATTCTTTTTTACTGTAAAAACCGCATGATACAACTCATGCGGTTTTTTTTATTTTTAATTCAAAATTTACCCTTGATTCAGACATAAAATATCCGTATAATTTTAAAGCATAGCGGAAAATAAAAATGAAGCTCTTAAGTACTAAAATAGAAAAAGATATTGATGAGAAAATTATAGAGAATATAATAAAAGGAAAATATAATCTCGCAGTTAAAAATATATCGCTGATTTTCGACAAACTATATAAAAAAATTCCCGACAAAAAAAGAATCTCTTACGGAAGAGTTTACGTCATAAAACTACTATCAAAAAACATTTATGAGAAGCTATTCGAAAGAGGATCCGTAAACTTCGAGGTTGCCGCCGATTTGTACGAGAAAAGCAACGATTTTAAAAGTAAAGGCGTCTCACTTGGAATAATTTCTTTTTGTGGTTTGGAAGAACCTAAAAGAACCCTGCCTTACTTTGTTTCGGCTGCCGATTCTCCCGACTTTGATACTAGAGAGATGGCTCAAATGTTTTTCAGGAAAACCATAAAAAAACACCCCCCCACGGCTAAAAAAATCTTACTTAACCTTGTAAATTCAAGTTACTCCAATATACGTCGATTTGTTGCCGAAACTTTAAGACCCGTCAAAGAGAATAAATGGTTTCATGAAAGACCCGAATACCCTTTATCGATACTCAGAAACTTATTCAAAGAAAGCTCTCCATATCCAAGAACGTCTGTCGGCAACAATTTAAGCGATCTGGCAAAACAAAATCCCAAGCTTGTTTATCAAATAGTAAAAGAACTTGTTGACAGCGGCAATGAAAACTCATACTGGATTGCATACAGGGCATGCCGAAACCTGATCAAAAAAGATAAAAATAAAGTTATGAAATTGTTAAAAGTCGACGAATACAAATACAAAAATAAAACTTATAAAAGAAGTGCTCGTAAAAGAAATTAAAGCAAAACCAATTCTTAGAAAAGGGAAAAAGGTAGATTCCTGGTTTCTGATAAATTACGGAATGAATCTTTACAGGGGATGCGCTCATAACTGCGTATACTGTGACGGACGAAGCGAAGAATATTATGTCGACGGGAAATTCGGTAAGGAAGTAACCGTAAAGATAAACGCAATAGATGTTCTAAGGCGAGAATTAGATCCAAAAAGAAAAAGGATTCCTTTTAAATATTATTTTGTCGGATTAGTCGGTGGAGTTGGAGATAGTTACCAGCCTCTGGAGGAAAAATACAAATTAACTCGTCAGGCTCTCAATTTATTTCTGATAAGGAAATTTCCGGTTCATATTCTTACAAAATCAACACTTATAGAAAGAGATATTGATATAATCAAAAAGATAAACGAACAAAATAGAGCAATTGTTTCTTTCAGTTTTTCTTCCGTTAACGACGAAATAAGCTCTATTTTCGAACCTGGTGTACCTGTTCCAACAGAACGACTGAAAACCTTATCTAAATTCAAAAAAGAGGGAATTGCCTGCGGCATGTATTTAATGCCCGTTATTCCTTTTATAACGGACAGATCAGAAGTTATGGAAGAAACAATAAGAAAAGCAAAGGAAACGGAGCTTGATTTCATAGTATTCGCTGGAATGACGTTAAAAGATGGAAGGCAAAAGCAATATTTTATGAAAACACTAAAAGAAAATTTCCCCGGGCTTCTCCCTCACTATGAAAACATATACTTAAAGAATAAGTGGGGAGAACCGACAAAAGAATACAACCAATCTATAAACCAAACATTTAATTTGCTCAGCAAAAAATATAAAATTCCGCGACGCATACCTGCTTATCTTTATAAAGATATACTTGAGGAAAACGATCTTATAACAGTTATGCTAGAACAGCTCGACTACCTTGCGAAGCTTGAAGAAAAACCCTCTCCTTATGGCTACGCCGCTTATTCCATATCGAAACTAAAAAAGCCTTTATCTAAAATAAAAGACAGTCTGCGAAGTATAAAAGGGGTCGGAAAAGTAACGGAATCTATTATAAAAGAAATATTACGAACAGGCAATTCAAAATATTACGAGCAATTGTTGAAATAAATTCTAACAGCAGAGACGAAGAGCCCTGCAAAATTTCCATAAAACTACCAGGAGGTAGAATGCATAAGATTAATTACTTGTTTTTTGTTCTCATTTTTTTCGGCTTTTCAATTGGATGCAAAAAGAAAGTTGACAATCCGGACGTTTTATTCCAGGTATCAACTATTAACGCACTACTCGAAGGAATATATGACGGAGAAATTACTTTCGAGGAACTAAAACACCACGGCGATTTTGGTCTTGGCACTTTTAACGCACTTGACGGTGAGATGTTAATGCTAGACGGTAATATATATCAAGTAAAAAAAGACGGCAAAGTTTACCTCGCCACAGATTCAATGAAAACTCCTTTTTCAGTAGTCACTTTTTTTGAAGAGGACACAACGTTAGTCTTAGATTCTACCCTTAATTTTGAATCGTTAGAACAATTTCTGGATAACTTTCTCCCGACAGAAAACATTATTTACGCGATTAAAATAGAAGGAACATTCAAACACGTTCGTACACGAAGTGTCCCTGCTCAAGAAAAACCATACCCACCACTTGCAGAAGTTGTAAAAAAACAGCCCGAGTTTGAATTTTATAATGTAAAAGGAACATTAGTAGGTTTTAGACTACCTGAGTATCTAAAAGGAATAAACGTGCCAAAATACCATCTTCATTTTATAACGGAAGACAAAAAAGGAGGAGGGCACCTTCTCGAGTGTAAAACTGGCAGAATAAAAATCTGCATAGATTTTACTGAAAATATTTTTGTATCTTTACCAGAAACAAAAGAATTCTACGATGCTGATTTAGATAAAGGTGAAAATCTGGAAAAGGTTGAAAGATAGATAAGTATGGAACTTACTTGAAGTTCGTAAGGTCTTATAAAAAAAGGAGGCGGAAATGAGGTTTTTTGAAAATATTTTATCACTCAGTTTAGTACTATTATTTGTATCACCCTTATTTGCCGAAACGCAAACTGATAGTATAATTTCAGCCGATGTAGAAAAACATAGAACTGGTTTTTCTATAGGAATAAATGATTTCCCCTGGGATGCAACAGGCGTATCCTTCCGCTGGTGGAGAACAAACGGAAGCGGTAGAGAACTTATTCTAAACAAAGATGGTATAAAAATTACTTATGGGAAAGAGGAAGGAACTGAAGTAGATTCTCTTGAAATAGAAAACCGGCAATCCCGGGAGAAAGAAATATATTTGCCAGGAATCATATATTACTTTCTAAACAGGAAAGCTATAGGAGTTAAAGGAATGTATCTAGTAAAAGGTATAGGCATTGGGGCAAACTTCAATATTAGGCGATATGACTCTAACTCTGATATAACTGGAGATTATATTAGAGATATAGAATATAGATATTACTCTGGGGGATTAACGTTTGCTTTCCCTATAGGAATAGAGCATTTTTTTCTGGAAAAATACCCCAACATAAGTTATTCTTTAAGTGCTGATATTTACGGAACCATTTCTCTTAATTACAGAAAAGATATAAGAAATTACGCTGATTATTATTCCCACGATATTAGTACTGACAACGATTGGTATATAGAACCTTCCTTTGGTATTTCTCCTGTTTTTTATATTAGAGCTTACTTCTAAAAGTAAAAAGTTTTTCTATAAGGAAAGAACCTAAAACTTTAGGTATAAAAAACTCTCGCAAACCACTCTTTTCAAATGAAACCGGAAGATTCAACAAATAAATTTCGGAACTAAAACATAGTTCTTGAATCAAAATAGATAAACAACCCCAAAAGGAGGGATAAATGAAAAGAGTTTTAATTGTAATTTTTTTTCTAATATTGATTTTACTTAACTTACCAATTTATGCCCAGATGAAAGAAACGACCGGCGAAAAGGACGCTTCCTCTCCATATTTTTTAGTACTGGGAGATTCCGACGTAGAAAGTTTCCCTCTACTTGAGACAAAAGCAAACGTAAATATTGCAGGAGTAATTGCGGAAATTGAATTAATACAGGTTTACAAAAACGACGGCAAAAAAACCATAGAAACAGTTTATATCTTCCCGCTCGGTACAAAATCGGCAATTCACGCCATGAGAATGAAAATAGGTACGCGTATAATAGACGCGGAAATAGAAGAAACGGAAAAAGCAAGGCAAATATATGAAGACGCAAAAGACCAGGGAAAAGTCGCATCACTTTTAGAACAGAAACGCCCAAACGTTTTCCAGATGAAAGTCGCGAATATCATGCCCGGAGATGAAGTAAAAGTAGTTGTTAAATACACCGAGATGCTTGTTCCGGAAAAAGGGATTTATGAATATGTATTCCCGACTGTTGTGGGTCCAAGATTTACAGGAGAACAAAAAGATAAGGAAGACTGGACAGCCACACCTTATCTCCACGAAAAGGAAAAACCTCCTTATAAATTTGATATAAAAGTTAATCTAAAAACAGGAATCCCGATATCAAAGGTTATGGTGCCCACGCATAATGTTGACATCAACAAAGAATACGACAAAGCAACAATAACTCTATCGAAAAAAGAGAAATACGGAGGAAATAGAGATTTTATTCTCCAATATTCACTCAAAGGGAATAAAATACAGACCGGTCTCCTTTTATATCCCGGCGAGGAAGAAAACTTCTTCCTT
>CAZALG010000163.1:0-5347 GCA_964485935.1 uncultured bacterium
CACCGGGAGGGATTCTCTTTTCAACAACGGTATGAATGCGCAGAGAAACTTTAATTTGAATTATGAGATACCTGCTTCTCCTGCACCTCCTTCCATTTTTGAGGTTACTTCAGGGCCTGATATGATAAGGCTGACATGGAGTTATGACCCTGTTTATGAACCTACAAATCTTGCAAAGTTTAAAATCTACAGGGCTTTGGGCGACATTGTGTATGAGAAGCAAGGAGAAATAATTACAGGTGACTGGCAATTGATCGATTCTGTTGACGGGGATGCAGATTCTTATGAGGATACGGAGGTCACTCCGGCTGTTGATTATTATTACTCGGTTACAGCCGTTAGCCCCGCAGGAGTTGAAAGCGGAAGATATTTGACAATGACTAAATTAGCGGCAAATTTACAAAGTTTTCCGGGTGACAGTCTCGAGATGGTAAGAGTCGTACCAAATCCTTTAAATATTAACGCTTCGGGACGTTCGAGGTACAGTGAAGGATATGGACTAAAACTATCCTTTGTAGAGTTACCTCCCGAATGCACAATTACTATATTGACAGAATCGGGAAATCTGGTTACAACCATCAATCATACTAACGGAAGCGGAACGGAAGTATGGGAAGCTCGTGGTCAATTTCTTCTTACGGATTCCGATCAGCAGCCTGTGAGCGGTATTTATATTGCGCATATAAGGACTCCTGATGGCCAAAGCGTTTCTCGCAAGTTCGTAATAGTGAGATAAGGGGGAGGAAAGATGAAGAAATTTATTGTTTTTATATCTCTATTAATATTTGTTCTTTCGTTTAATGCGTATGCAGATGATAAGGTTGCCCAGACAGGATGCGGATTTTTAGATGTGGGTGCCGGAGCTCGTGCTTGCGGAATGGGAGAAGCTTTTACTGTATTAGGGCAGGACGCCACCGCTCTCTTTTATAATCCTTCAGGTATAGCAGAAATAGAGGGTAATTTTGATTTATCTGCTGGTGGAACGCAGTGGATAGCCGATATTAATTATCTTTATTTGGCCGCGGTTTATAACGCTGATATATGGGGAAGTTTCGGTTTTAGCCTTATAGCTCCCGATTATGGTGATTTTTATGGCACTATAGTTACTGAAGGCGGAGCGGGCTATGAGAATACGGGGCTTTTAGATGTGTCTGCGTTTTGCGCGGGCGTTGCTTATGCCAGAGAATTCACCGATAAGTTTACAGTCGGTATTCAGGTCAAATATGTTTCCCAGCTTCTGGGAGAGAATGAAAAAGGAGATAGTGTGGGGGGTTATTATATGGAAGACAACAAGACTTCGACTATGGCTTACGACTTCGGGTTGCTTTTTTACCCTGGTTTTAAAAGTTTTGCGTTTGGTATGTCCGTTAGAAATTTCTCTCCCAGGGTAACTTACGAGCAAATTGGGTTTGAATTGCCTTTGACATTTACTCTTGGTGTAAGTATGGATGTTATGGATCTTTTCGGAGAATATCCGGATTATTCTCTTAACATTGGAGCGGATATGTTACATCCTCGTGATTGGGGAGAACAGTATAACGTGGGAGCAGAATTCTCGTTTAATAATATGTTTTTCCTGCGAGCCGGATATAGGTTCAACGCTTACGCAGAAGGTTTAAACGCTGGAATAGGTATTGGTTTAGCAGGCGTGAGAATTGATTATTCATACAGCAAGACCGATTTGTATGACATGGTTAATAGAGCCTCTGCCGGATTTTCGTTTTAGGAGATAGAGGGTTATAGAAATTAGAAGAATCGTTTGAAATTAGGTTAGGCTTAAAAGGAGGTAAGTATGAAAAGGTACTTGGTACTTATGAGCTTAGTTATTTTAGTATGTTCTTTACCCATATTTGCGAAAGCAACGTATGATTTTGAAAATGGAGTAAATCCATTTAGTGGGGATCCAGATGCTAATAACTGGTGTCCGATAAGTGTGATAGAAATATCAAGCAATGAGGCTTGGGAGGGAGACTCTTCCTTAATGATAGTGCTTGATGATCCCGGAACAACAGGGAAGATGAAATGGGCTTTTGCCGCAACCAATGACCCCTTAACGGAAAATCTTGAGCTTGGGGTTGACACTGTATTCTTCTGGCTGTACCTCCCTAGTGGATATGACGAGGACATGAACTATTTTCAGCCTTTCCTGCAGGATGCAAGCTGGGGATGGTCCGGTAATTATCAAGACTGGGATGAGCTACCAAAAGACGAATGGCATTGTAATTGGTGCGCTATTCCATCCAGTGGTTTAACGCTTCCCATAATACGAGCAGGTATCGAATTTTTAAGTTCAGTAGAGGAACCAGGTTGTACGGTTTACATAGATTTAGTATCCAGTGTGTCTAGAGAAGGAGGATCTGGAATCGAATTGATTACAGATCCCGGTAAAGTTACTCTTGAAACTTCAATCAACAGTATAAAATTCGTGATAGATGAGCCTACACCGGTATTGTTGAGCGTGTATAACCTTATGGGTGCAAAGATGGTCGAAATAGCTCCAGGAGAGATGACTGCGGGACCCCATGAGTTTTCCGTAGATTTACCGGCTGGCATGTATATAGTTAAACTTGTTGCCGGTCAAGTGAGGGCTACTAACAGACTTTTGATTCTTAAGTAGTGCCATTTGAAGAGGAAATTGTCGGGTTTTAATTAAAGACCTGAACTTTTGTAAATTTATTAAAAAATAGAGGGAAGTTTTTCCCTCTATTTTTTTGAACTCAACTTGTTGTTTAAAGGTAGTTTCAGGTTCCGCGTTTCGTGTTAAAAAAAATCAGTGTGTATCCTGTTAATCCGTGGCTAATTAATTTCTTCCCGTAATTCTTTCGCTGCTTCTACCATATTCCTTAGTGAGGGGATAACTTCCTCCCAGTTTCTGGTTTTTAATCCGCAGTCCGGGTTTACCCAGAGATTCTCGAGGGATATCACCTCTATCGCTTTTCTGATTAAGCTTTTTATTTCTTCTTTGGACGGAATACGTGGGCTATGAATGTCGTAAACTCCGGGTCCAATTTCGTTTGGGTATTCGAAATCCTTGAAAGCTTTTAATAATTCCATTTTAGAACGACTTGCCTCGATGCTAATAACATCGGCATCCATTTTTGCGATCCATTCTATAATGTCATTAAATTCACTATAGCACATGTGAGTGTGTATTTGTGTTTCATCCTTAACACCGGAGGTGGTAAGACGGAAACAATCGATTGCCCACCTGAGATAGTCTTCCCAGTTGCTTTTTCTTAACGGAAGTCCTTCTCTTATTGCGGGTTCATCGACCTGTATGACTCCAATTCCTGCTTCCTCAAGATTTTTTACTTCTTCTCGTAACGCAAGAGCTATCTGTTTACAGGTAACGCTCCGCGGCTGGTCGTCACGAACAAAACTCCAGCAGAGTATAGTAACCGGTCCGGTTAGCATTCCTTTCATCGGTTTTGTGGTGAGGGATTGAGCGTATTTTATCCAATCCACTGTCATAGCTTTCGGACGCATTACGTCTCCGTAAAGGATTGGTGGTTTTACGCATCGCGTTCCATAGCTCTGTACCCATCCGTTTTTTGAAAAGCAGTAACCTTTAAGCTGTTCTCCGAAGTATTCTACCATGTCGTTTCTTTCCGGTTCACCATGAACCAGAACGCCTAGGGTAAGTTCTTCCTGTTTGTCTACCATTTCTTTAATAAAATCTTTCATACTGTTTTTGTAAGCTTCTACGGATATTTTTCCTTTTTTGAATTCTGAACGGACTTTTCGAATTTCTTTTGTTTGCGGGAAAGAACCGATAGTTGTTGTGGGAAGAATAGGTAAATCTAATTTATCTTTTTGTTTTTTTATTCGGGAATCAAATGATGAATTTCTTGTAAGCATTTCTTTCGATATATTTTTTAATTTATCCTGCACATTCTTATTTGTAACTAAAGGACTTTCTTTTCTAGATTGGAGAGCCTCTTTATTTCGTTTTAATTCACCGGAGACATCTTTACCGATAGCCGCATCACGGATGGTTTCTAATTCTCTGCATTTTTGTTTCGCGAAAGCCATCCAATTTTTTATTTCATCCGGAAGAGTGGTCTCTTCATCGAGGTCCACAGGTACATGTAGAAGAGAACAGGAAGGAGCCACCATTATACGTTCGTTGCCGATAGCTTCTGCCGTTTTTTTGACGGTACTCACTGCTGTATCGAAATTTGTTTTCCAGATATTTCTTCCGTTTACTACTCCCAGAGAAAGAATTTTCTCTGAGTCTATATTTTTTAATACAGAGTCTAACTGTTCTGGAGCTCTTACTAAATCAAGATGTATACCTGCTATTGGGAGAGAAAGCGCAAGGTCTTCGTTCGAGCCGAGCCCTCCGAAGTAAGTCGCAAGTAATATTTTCATAGAGCCAGCAACTTCTGTTAGTCTTTCATATGCTTTCTTAAAGTGGTTTTTTGTTTTTGCGTCTAAATCTAAAACAAGTATTGGTTCATCTAATTGTATCCATCCGCAAGAGCTTGAAAGACGGGATAAGATTTCTTCATAAACTTTTAATATTGAATCTAAATGTTCAAAGCGGTTGAATCCTTCTTCGCTTTCTTTTCCGAGGAAGATATAAGTTAGGGGTCCGGGCAATACTGGTTTTACGTTAAATCCTTCGTCGATTGCTTCTTTTACCTCATTGAATATTTTTTTACTCGAAAGTTTAAAAGTTTGGTCGGGTGAGAATTCGGGAACCATATAGTGATAGTTCGTATCGAACCATTTTGTCATTTCCATGGCGCACAACTTACCTTTTCCTCTTGCCATATCAAAATAAGTTTTAATATCGACTGTATTGTTTTTAAATCCGAAACGCTCAGGTACAGCTCCCAGGGTTGCTGTCATATCGAGTATCTGGTCGTAAAGCGAAAAATCGCCTACCGGGACAAGATCTATTCCGTTTTCTTTTTGCAGCTGCCAGTGGCGCTTTCTTAAATCTTTTGCAATACCCCGAAGTTCTTCTTCGGAAACTTTGCCTTTCCAGTAACTTTCGATTGCTCTTTTTAATTCTCTTTTAACCCCAATTCTAGGGAATCCTAATGTGTGAGTAATCATTTAATTTTGGCTCCTTTTTTATCCGGGATAATAAGAAGTATAGGATAAAAGTCAACCCTACGGGAGTCCAAAGTCCAATGTCCAATGTCAAAACATAATACCTAAGACCCAAAACCCAAGTTCCCTTGACAAAGCCGGAAAGATTACTATTATACTTTTTGCTAAAAGGAGGCAAATTAAATGTTTAGAGTTGGTTTTGTTGGGTGGAGAGGAATGGTTGGGTCTGTTTTAATGCAAAGAATGAAAGAAGAAGATGCTTTTAAAGGTTTCGAGCCTTTATTCT
>CAZALG010000164.1:0-5333 GCA_964485935.1 uncultured bacterium
CTCAAGTCCTGGATGTTCCGCAAAAAGATCAGGAACAAAGTCAATGGTGCTGGGCTGCCACATCCCAAGCAGTTTTGGAATATTATGATACGATAAAAACACAATCAGAAATAGCCGAATATGGTACAGATGGTGAAGACATTTGGAACTGGTTATACGGAAGTTCCTCAGAACCAACTCGAATAGGAGTCAACTTGATTCTTTTTCATTTTGGCAATATATCCAGCCAGAGTTATGCTACTTATTTTGCATTAGACACCGTGCAGTATGAAATTAGCAATAACAAACCAATTCCGTTTAGATGGTTATGGGAGGGCGGAGGTGGACACATACTCCTCATACATGGCATAATTGATAGTACGGTCTATTTAATGGATCCATTTTACGGCCCAACCATAAATAGCTATAACTGGGTACTTGAAGGTAGTAGTCATACATGGACACATACCCTTAAACTTCTTACTACTCCTGCATCGGTTTACGATACCTCTGATAATTTACTAAAAAATACATTACTTCTTCAGAATTATCCAAACCCATTTAATTCAACAACTTGTATCGAGTTCCATTTACCTAAAAAGGAAAAAACTGCGCTTCGTATTTATAACATATATGGTCAAGAAATAAAAACACTGGTTGATGAAGAGCTCAATGCAGGAGAATATACATACCGGTGGGATGCCAGCAAATATCCCAGCGGTATATACTTTTACAAACTCGAAACTCGCATCTCTACGTCCAGCGGAAAAATGATATTACTGAAGTAGATTTTTTAAGAAATATTAAATCGAAAAAAGATAATAGTACGCTACAGTTAAAGAAGAAAATTCTTGACTTAATAATTATTTTGTTTGATTTTAGCGAAGAAAAAACAATTTAAAGGAGGTATTATGAAACTTAGAGTTTGTTTACTTATCATTTTATCAAACATTATTTTATTTGCCGAAAGTACAGGTAAAATATCCGGAAAAGTTACAGATGTAAACACAGGCGAAATTCTACCCGGTGCCAACGTTTTAATCTTAGGGAAAAATATAGGCGGCGCAACTGATACAAACGGATTATACACTATTTCAAATGTTCCACCTAGAAGTTATTCTATGCAAGCCAGGGCGATGCGGCATAAAAGTGTTACTGTATTCGATGTTATCGTTGTGGCCGATTCAACAACAATAATTAATTTTCAATTACCTCCTGCTGAGAAAACTAAAATAAAAGGAGTAAGACTTGGCCCGACAGGTAAGCTATCCGGAAAAGTTACAGATCAACAAACAGGTGAAGCTTTACCTGGAGCTAATGTTGTAATTGAAGGGGCTAAACTTGGTACCAGCACCGATGCAAAAGGATTATATACTATTTCAAGTGTTCCTCCTGGCAGTTACTCTATTCGAGCCAGAATGATGGGATATAATAGTGTCACTATAACGGATGTTAAAGTCTTAGCAGATTCTACTACAATCATTAATTTCAAATTGTCTGCTTCCACCGTAGAAGCTGAAGGAATAACAATTTCCGCAAAGAGAGAGGTTATTAAAATGGATTTGAGTTCGTCTTCCATCTCCGGATTTGCACTGTCCGAATCTTCCATTCGGCACAACACCGAGGAATACAGTAAAATTACTGAAAGTACCTTTTTCGACGTTATAAAAACACCTCTCTCCACTTTTGCGGCAGATGTAGATGCAGCTTCTTATGCTAATGCGCGAAGATTCATAATGCAGGATCAGTTACCTTATAAAGATGCCGTACGCACCGAAGAATTTATCAATTACTTCTCTTACGATTACAAGTTGCCTGAAAAGAAACATCCTCTTTCAATCAACTTAGAATATTCTGATTGTCCCTGGAATAAAGATCATAAACTAATACATATAGGATTAAAAGGTAAAACGCTTCCGAAAGAGGAACAAAAACCGAGTAATTTGGTTTTCCTGATAGATGTTTCAGGCTCAATGAATTCCCCCAAAAAACTTCCTTTGTTACAAAGAGCCTTTAAATTATTGGTTGAACAGCTAAATCCGAAGGATAAAATTGCGATTGTCGTATATGCCAGCAGTACGGGTCTCGTGTTACCTGCCACTCCCGGTTCAGAAAAAAAACGAATCGTTGAAATACTGGATAAATTGGAGGCTGGCGGAAGCACTGCTGGTGGAGCAGGAATCCAACTCGCCTATAAAATTGCTAAGGAGAACTATATAAAAAGAGGAAACAATCGGGTAATCTTAGCCACCGACGGGGATTTTAATGTGGGTATATCTAGTACCTCCGAATTGGTTAGATTCATCGAAGAAAAGAGAGATGAAGGTTTTTTTCTAACGGTTTTAGGATTCGGTATGGGCAATTATAAGGATAACAGACTACAGGAACTTGCGGACAGAGGAAATGGGAACCATGCCTATATAGATAATATTCTAGAAGCTAAAAAGGTTTTGGTTAATGAAATTACCTCAACTTTGTTTACAATAGCCAAAGATGTAAAAATACAAGTGGAATTTAATCCGACAAAAATTAAATCTTACAGATTGTTGGGTTACGAAAACAGAGAATTAGAAGATAAAGACTTTGAAGACGACACAAAAGATGCAGGAGAGATAGGGGCAGGGCATACAGTAACAGCATTATATGAAGTTATAGAATCGAAAGGCCAAGACTCTGAAGATAAATATGAATTAAAATATCAGGAAACAAATGTAAAGCCGGATGCACAGAAATCTGATGAAGTTCTGACTGTCAAGATCAGATACAAAGAACCTGATGGAGAAAAAAGCCGTGAAATCTCCGAAGTTTTGGTTGGCAGTCCTATCAACCTTGAAAAATCATCAAATAATTTCAGATTTTCTGCGGCAGTCGCGGAATTTGCCATGATTTTACGTGACTCAGAATTTAAGGGTAACTCCAATATTGAATCCGTCTTAAAATTAGCTGAAGGTTCAAAAGGTAAAGATGTTTTTGGGTATCGAACCGAGTTCTTAAATCTGGTTGAGCGTGCAAAAATTTTATTGAGTGACAAAACAGAGGGAGAATAAAATGAAAAAATTGTTTTTGTTTCTATTTTTCTTAAGTGTATCGGTTTATGCGGATCGTGGTTCTATTCCTTTTCGTCCTGACATAAGAATTTTCGAACCAAAACAGAGAGCGATGATTGCCTGGAATGGAGAAGAAGAAATACTTCTACTCTCGACCGATATGAGAGCTTCTGATTCCACAGAAGTTCTTGAAGTTTTACCCTTGCCAAGTGAACCTGTTGTTAAAAAAGGTGATATAGAGACATTCAGAAAGGCCACCAATCTTATAAATAAAAAGATAAGGCTACAGGACATACTCATATCAAAGCGAAACGGCGGAAAAGAAAGAGGAATTAAGCCGGCAGGAGAAATTACCTTTCATAAAAAGATTGGAGCGCATGATATTTCCGTTGCCCATGTTTTGAATAAAGACGGTTTCATCAGATGGGTAGAAAAATACCTCGATTCTTTGGGTGTTAAAAATCCCGAAATACCCGAAGGACTTAAGAAAGTCGTAGATGAATATCTGGAAGAAAAGTTCACATGGTTTGTTTTTGATGTGGTTTCTTTAGATAAGGAAATAAAAACGAATGACGCCATACAATACAGATTTAAAACAGATTTTTTGTTTTATCCGGTTAAAATTATGAACACAGAAGAAGGATACACCTCTATGGAACTCCTTATATTGACTCCCGAATTACTAAGATATTTCCCGGGTATTCCCTTGAGCAAAATTAATCTTCAGCATCAACCAATCTCTGTTACTTCTGATGAGCTGCGTGATTTGAATGAAGAAATGAATGAGCTTTTAGGTCAAGAAGAGACAAAGCTAAGAATCTGGAAAATAGCCGGGATGATTTCTTCATTTACGGAAGATTTAATAGCAAGGTAATTTTAAGGAGGAGAAATGCAAAGAAGCAAGATAGGTGAAATTTTAATTCTTTTTTCAAGTATAATTATCTGTCAGCTTGCCGGTTTTATTGGTTCCCTGTTTACGACTTCCTCTATACCACGATGGTACGCAAACATAAATAAACCTTCATTTAATCCACCCAACTGGGTTTTTGCTCCAGTCTGGACTACCCTGTATTTAATTATGGGTATTTCTTTGTTTCTTGTCTGGAGAACCGGATTAAATGAGAAAGAGGTAAAAATAGCCGTTGCTGTTTTTGCTTTTCAACTTGCCTTAAATGCTCTGTGGTCTTTTTTGTTCTTCGGACTCGAGTCACCTTTTTCCGCTTTTATCGAGATTATATTTCTGTGGGCTTCTATATTAGTATCGATTATTCTTTTCTTACGTATATCAAGGATTGCAGGTTATTTGTTAATTCCTTATTTACTATGGGTAAGTTTTGCTTCGGTTCTGAATTTCGCAATCTGGCGACTAAATCTTTAGAGTTGGCACTCAAAGAGTCGTGTGTCAGGCGTCATGAGTCTTGAGCCAAAAAACCAATAAAAAAATCTGTGTGTATCTGTGTTAATCCGTGGCTAATTCAACGGAGGTGGAGCAACTTAAATGATTCCCGAACTCCACCTGCTTCCATTCTTACGATATAAACACCAACAGGTATGCGATTCCCTATCTTATCCCTTCCGTTCCACGTGACGCTGTGCTCTCCTTTTTCTTTTCTTTCCTCGATAAGAACATTTATTTCCCTACCCATTAGATCAAATACCACGACTCTAACATCGCTCATCTCGGGTAAGTGGTATTCAATTATTGTATTCCGAATGAAAGGATTTAATTTACTAAAAATAACAAAATCCTCTTGTTTATCGACAGGGTCCACGAATGTAATGCCGCCGGTCATTCCAAGTGCCAACATATTAAGAGAAGGGTTAGTTGTTCCGTATTGTTTAAATATCATCCTCATTCGTAAGGTGTCGTAGGTACTCGGATCCAGCCCGGAAAGGTCTACATTACAGAAATTGGTATCTAAATTGTAAAAACCACTAGAATTCCCGAGCAAAACGGCATCAGGCACGAGAACCCACGAGCCGCCAGACAAATACTCGATTTGCAATCCAATAGAATCATCCTCGTGTGATTTTATCCACTTCGCACCTACCCAGTTACTTCTGCTGGGATCCTCGACTGTTAAATCTTCGTATGCAATCGCCTGGGTGCTTAGAGTACCTGCTCGATGAACCGCAAATAGTTTATGGTCATCTACATACCAATCCGTTCCATTTAGTTCTTTGTAACAATAACCGAGATATATTGTATCTTCTCCATCGTAAGCAGAGAGATCAATTTTGTTCTCCTCCCATGTGTCTTCAGCAGTGGCAAATATTGTATCTACCTCAGAAAAATCGCTTGTATCT
>CAZALG010000165.1:0-5333 GCA_964485935.1 uncultured bacterium
TTTTCTTTAGCATAATTTACCCATTCTCTTAGTCTATCAATATCAATTGTCGCTCCCGTAGGATTGTTTGGAAAACAAAGATATATTAAATCAGCTTTTTCGGAAGGAAGCCTGGGTACATAATTGTTTTCTTCGGTCGAATCTAAGTATATTAAACCTTCATATCTGCCGTCTTCCCATTTATTTGTACGACCAGCCATAACGTTTGTATCAACGTAAACAGGGTAAACAGGATCAGGAACGGCAACTTTTGAGTCAAGAGCAAAAAGTTCCTGTATATTACCCGTATCGCATTTCGCTCCGTCACTTATAAATATTTCATCGGGAGAAATATCCGCTCCCTTGGATTTAAAGTCTATTTTTGCGATTTTATCACGCAGGAATGAATAACCTTTATATGGACCATATCCGCGGAAAGAATCATCGCGCGACATTTCCTCCACAGCTTCTCGGAAAGCGTTAATACAGGTTTCTGGAAGGGGCTTTGTAACATCACCTATACCCAAACTGATGATTTCTTTATCAGGATTTGAGGCTCTGAACGCGGACACCCTTTTCTCTATCTCCGCAAAGAGATAAGATGATTTCAACTTTAAGTAATTTTCGTTTATATGTATCATAAGATTTTAGTACTCCCAATAACCTTTTGTTTTTCTACAAAAAATCTCTCATTTAATTTTATGGCCTCTTTCCGTAAATCAAATATCAAAATTTAAAAAGCAAAATGACAAATAAAAATGCAAAATTATCTCTTGCCCTTTAACGTTAGAACGCTGGAAGCAAAAATCTTACCAATCTCGTCTAATTCGCTTAAAAACCAATCAATTTTCTCCGGCGTAGTTCTTCTGCTATCTCTAAGCAAGCTAAGCCATAGTTTACTTTCATTAGTCGACTTAAGTGAATAATTAAAATAATTGGTAAAATCTTTCTTACTGCTCGCTGATTGGCCTTCAACATAAGTACCTAAGATACCTGTACCACTGCGAAGCAATTGATCTCCAATCCTTTTGGAAACATTGTCCTTAGGTAAACTATCTAAAAAGTCAATTAGCTTCAGTACAAAGTTGTACAACCTTTTTTTAAACTCATTTTTGAACTTTGATTTGTAATTTTTCATTTTGATATTTAATTTTCACACTTTAGCGGCTTTGGCGCGTTATGGTATTATAATTTTTTTCCTTTAATTGTCAACGCCTGTTTTGCCACAAAGGCACGAAGACACAAAGCCCCACCAAACCCCAGCTTTTATTATTTTTTTATGGTTAAATTAAATATTTTTTCTTAGTGCCTTAGTGTCTTTGTGGCTAAAAAACTGAAATCCTCATTTCTGTCATATTAAGATAGAAATGAGGACCTCAGAGAAATGCAAGAAAGGAAGGAAAATCTTATTGCATTTCGCTTCTTATTAAATCCAGGGAGAAGGAAACGCTCGTTTCCCCTCCTCTTTCATCCCTGGCTTTTATTTTTATTACTATTGAAGTATCTTTATCCAGGTCGGGAACTTCCCAGATTAACCTGTTTCCATCGAGTTTCATACCGTTTGGGCCCTGTTCCAGCGATAAATCGAAATTATCTCCATCTCCATCGTTCACTTCTATTTCATAGTCCATTATTCTCCCTTCTATCGAAGGCTGAGGAGAAACGATCTCAGGTGGAGAATTCTGAATAAGAACAAATCCGCTATTAATAGGAAGCCCTTCATCCGTTCCGTCAAAAGGGGTAACAAGCGCGTATACCTGATCAGCGGCTTTGATTTCAGAACCGGACAGGGCTTCTCCGGAACCAACTTCCTCTTCATTTACAAACCACTTAACGAGAAACGTAACATCATCCCTATCCACATCATCTACATTGGCATTAATAGAAAGGTCTATTCCGTGTTTAGGGCTGTCAGGCGAAATCCCCAGAGAATTAATCCTGGGAGGTGAATTTTTGATTACAATTGGACCAACTTTTTTCTTTTCCTCTCCTCCTATTAAAATCGAACAGAAAACCGTGTCATTTTTCGAGAAGTGTTCAGGATCCAATTTGTTACCGCTAACTGGAACAGTTATCCCGTTAACAATCCAGTTGTATTCAGGATGTTCTCCCGCCACGGCGGTAATCTTGAGAGTTATAGCATCCGAAGAAGTAGGTTCGGAAGGCGAATAATCCGTTCTAACGACACCACCACCTTTAGAAGAAGACGCAGAGGAAGATTTATCTCCCCCACATCCCGTTATCATTAGAACAAACAAAATAGCAATTAAAAAGCTTATTTTTCCAGCCATTTAAGAACCCTCTTCAATACTCCGTAACCGCTTTTGGTTTCGACCCATATTGAATCCGAAGTCTGATGAATCTCAAAACCTCCTCCTTCTAGATTGAATGAGTATCTGGGAGCCTGAGGAATACCTGAACCCATAGTTCTGTTTCTTCCACTTCCGGTTCTAAAATGGAACAAGTATTCAGTCGCCACCCCACCTCTCGGCGAACAGCCGGTTTCAGCTTCGACCGGAGAAAAAGTCACAAATTTCAGCGTATCAAGTAACAGAACAGCAGCACTTACTGTCTTTTCATTGTCACGCCCGGTTTCGCTGGTGTAATCATCATACATAATATACCATCCCCGCTTACCATTGGTTACAAAATCATCAGGGAAACTAAATGGAGTATCACCGGATCCCGATACTTTCTTCAAATCGCCGTCTTCCTCTCTAAACGGATAAGTTTCAGAACCAACCAGGGTATCCATTATAGCGTAGAATCTATTTGACACCTCCGGGTCACCTGAACCCTCGATAGGTTTAAAGACATGAGATCTGTCGCCGGTTCCGTAGAACAGCCACAAAAATCCATAAGTTGGATCTCTCTCAATAAGGGGTCTGAAGAAAGCAGGTTGCGCAGGGATTTTGTTAGGGGTATCATCACTTGCATCTGTCGGTATAGGAGGCCGAAATATGCATTGTGCTCTCCAGGAGGTAATATCTGGGTTACGCACATCAACTTTCCAGAGCTGCCCGGCAAGGTCCGGTATATAAAACAAATCATAAAAATTATCTTCCCGGGGATCCACATTTATCATATTTCCCGCTGCTGCAAATGGGTATATCATTTTATCTTCATCGCCTGAAGCGGCTGGTATGAACCAATAGTTATTTCCATAAGAAAAATTATGCGTATTCCCTGCATCATAAATATCGAGCACAACAATAACATTCCCTTTAAGGTTACTACAAGTATCCGGTCTATACATATCCCATAAAGAATCCGGGCATTCCCCTCCTCCGAAAAACGCGAAGAATCTTTCCACGGTATCGTCAAGGATGGTATCCAAGAAACCGATTTTATACATAACAGGAACAGAAGTCGTTAAACCCATAGTGTCTTCCTCAAAACTGAAAAGATGTTTAGGATAAGCAGGATCATCAGGATAAGTTATATCTAGACATGTCATTCCACAACCACCTTCACCCTGGGGAGCCATCAGAACTGTCCTCCACTCATCCCAATCTTTGAAATCATCGGAAGTCCCATCCGGGAACCACACATCCGCAGCCATAGGGTCAGCGTCAACATAGAACCTATGTGAATCTCTCAACGCCTGAACTTCAGGAACGAAATTTTTCGGCACAACAGCGAATAATTCTTGTCCGGTCTCATCACTAAAAGCGTGAAGCATTCCCGTATTGCTGCCCGCATAAATCACAGTGGTTCTGTCACTAACCGAATCCCTGTATGCATCAAAGGCGTCATCATGGAAAAAGTAATTAGGCGAGCCTATACGAAGAGGCGCCGAATGAAATATATCGCCGAGATAAGAAGTTGAAGCGCCATTCGGATTGCCCGAACGAACAAGGTTTACCACACTATCCCTGGCATCGTTAGTGCTAACATGAAGGTCCGAGGCGCTGAAATAACCAGTCGTAAAAAGCGGCATACTATTATCACTTTTTATACCGTAAATAATCCTACTCGATGGACTTATATTATTCCTTAGTAAATCTCCTGCATCCCAGATTAAGAGTTCAGGTGGAATTGTATCCTCAAGAGAAATACTTCCTTCCTCGAGTCTAATTGAGCTAAGATGCCCTTGCCAGAATGGATTGCCTCCGGGACGAAACGAAGCAAAATACATTCTCGCCTCGTATTCCGTTGCAATAAAATCTTCCCGGATACTCGTAACATCACCAGGGGAGAAAGAAAAGGCTTCATCGATCATAGCTTCAAAAATTGCATGGAGAGCCTCTTGGATATCTTCGGGAGAGTGCGCCGAATAAGAACTGTCCGTTCCTCCGACTTTTGCTACAGAATCATTAAAAACCTTTGCTTGAGTATTTGGCGCAACTCCTAACACAAAAGTCTTAATGTTTTTCTGAATTGTGATAGTTGTGGGGCCTTCTTTATCTTCAAATTCAACATTTCTCAAAGATTCGGCTTCCCAGTAAGACTGAGATTCAAAAATGTCTGCTCCAGCACTTCCAGCATCCTCATAATGTGATACCTGCGGATTTGAAGTTTTCCCATAATCGCTGGTTTTTATACCCATCGAGGGTAGCCCATCCGTTACAAGAAGCACAAAGCATGTTCTACAATCCTTTTTATCGTCATTTTTTCCCGTCCCATGTTCAAAATGATTTACAAAATAATATCTGGCTCCTCTGAAACATGCAGAAAGGGGTGTACGACCGCTTGCTCTCAGCTCTTGAGGCTCATCCTCATCATCGGTCAGATGACAATCTAAATGCTTAATTATCTTGTTTATATGAGACATATTATCACTACCTGCAGCACTACTGAACCCCTGCCACAAACAAAACTGATCATTTGCACTTTTACCTGCCTCATCCCCATCTCCCTTAGGATCCCCCGCTACTTCCGGAACACTAACAGAATAACCATCATTATTCCACTCATTAGCACTTGTCGTTAGATATTCACGGTATTCAATCAGATTATTTTCCGTCTTGAACTTAGTCTCTCCTTCTGTCAGTTCAAAAGAAGCAAGACCCCAGATAATACTACCCTTAAATTCATCAAGAGCCTGAAGAAGAGCCTGCTTACAGATGTACAACCTTGATTTATCGCCATATCTGCTGGAAGGAGCCCAGCTAATACCCGAATGTAAACCATAATACTTAGAGGGACTATAATCTGGATCAGTAGTACCATCCCCCCAAGTCTTGTTCCATGGATAATTAGTTGACATATTCCACGCCATACTTCCCGAAGTGTCAAGAATAACCATTACCTTCGGAGAGGCAAATCCGGTGAAAAACATTTCATCCTGATAATGACTGCCGAGATTTGGCACCAAAAAAAATAAAATTAAAACAATAAATACTTTTTTCATT
>CAZALG010000166.1:0-5302 GCA_964485935.1 uncultured bacterium
CAGTATTCGGGTGTTTTACAAGGTAATCAACTATAAAGTCAAAACCGTAACTATATATTTTTTCGTAAAAGGGCGAAGATTTAACCTCAAGTATTGAATCTGGTATTATTCCCCCTCCCCCTTTAACTTCTCTATGCAAGGGTCCTCTCGTATGAAAAAGCTTTGTGGTATCTTCTACTAATTCTTTATCAATACATCTACCTGAAGGAGTATGATATCTAGCTATAGTTAATTTAATTGCTCTGCCTCCCGGCAAAGGGTATACTCTTTGAACCGAACCTTTTCCAAAGGTTCTGGAACCAAGCAAAAATCCGCGATCCCAGTCCTGAACCGCTCCAACCACAATTTCGGAACCGCTGGCAGAAAAAGGGCTTACTAAAACGACAAGAGGATACTTGGAATAAGAACCATTATCAGAACGATACGAATCACGTGCATTCTCTGATCTACCCTCGGTATATACTATTTCTTTTCCTTTTTCGATAAAAAATGAAGCAACTTTTGCCGCACCATCAAGAATACCTCCGGAATTATTCCTCAAATCCAGGATAAATTTTTCAGCTCCTTCAGAAATAAGTGAATCCAAAGCCACTTTAAGCTCATTCGTAGTGCTCCTGCTGAAAGAGCTAACCACTATATAACCCACATTTTCTTTTACCATTCCAGCATAAGGGACGGATTTAATTTTAATTATTGCTCTTGTTATTGTAAAATCAATTTCCCTATCTAAGCCTTTTCTTGAAATGGTTATAGTTACATCTGTTCCAGGTTTTCCTCTCATCATCGAAACACCTTTATCTAATTTCATATTTTTGGTGGAAATTCCCTCAATTTTAGTTATTTTATCACCCTGCATCAGTCCCGCATCGTAAGCCGGAGTGCCCTCAATAGGCGAAATTATTGTTATATACTCTCCTCTCTTCGATATTTGTATACCTAAACCTCCAAATTCACCTTCGGTATGAACCCTTAAATCTTCATAATCCCGCTCTCTTAAGTAGGTTGTGTGAGCATCAAGACTATCCGTCATAGCCTCGATTGCACGGTCCAGCAATTTAGTTATATCAACTTCGTTAACATAGTTTTTATCTATAAGTTTTATTGTATTATCAATAGACCTTAAAGCGGTAATAACATTTAATGAAGAGTAAACAAAACCACTAAAAGCGAGAAAAACAAGGACAATCAAAAGACCATATTTCTTTTTTAAATTCATTAGAATCCTCCTCTATCTAAAAAAACCGAAACTTCATTTCTTATCTTTTTGTGAATTTGATCTATACTTTTCCGTGAATCTATTACAATAATTCTGTCCGGATGCTTTTCCGCTAAATCAAGATATGCTTCCCTGACCCTTCGATGAAAATCAATGTTTTCTCTTTCAATCCTGTCAGGATTTTTAATTCTATTTCTAACAATTCCGGGATCGACATCGAGCAAGAAAGTAACATCCGGTTCTCTATTGCTAAATATTTTAAGATTTTTCAACATCTCCATTTCTTTTTCTTTTATTCCCCTTCCTGCCATTTGATACGCAATTGTCGAATCAAAATGTCTGTCCGAAATAACGATTTTATCTTTTTTAAGATTTGGATTGATGACTTCGGCTAAATTCTCGGCTCTATCTGCAAGATACAAAAGAAGTTCGGTCCATGCATTTATGCATTCATTACTCTCAAGTAAAATAGCTCTTATTTTCTTCCCAACCACAGTGCCACCTGGTTCTTTGGTCATTAAAACATCTTTTTTTTTCGATAATAGATATTCATACAATAACCGGCATTGAACTGTTTTACCTGAACCCTCAACACCCTCAAAAGTTATAAAAAGACCATGTTTTTTTTTATTTCTTTTATGCGATGTTATTTTAGCCCTTTCCTATTTTTTATTTTTTTTGCCTTTTTGATACTTTTTAATAAATTCTTCGGTCTTTTCCTTTGCTATGGAGTCTGGATATTGAATGGGAGGCGACTTCATCAAATAAGAAGAAGGCTCAATCAAGGCTCCGGAAATGTTGTTGTCGAGTGCCAACTTAAGAAGTCTTATTGCATCGATTATTACGCCTGCCGAATTAGGCGAATCCCACACTTCCAATTTCAATTCGATATTTAAAGGCACATCGCCGAAAGTCTGACCTTCCATTCTCATATAAGCCCATTTTCTGTCAGCCAACCACTCAATATAATCCGAAGGACCTATATGGATATTTTCTTTTCCAATATCGAAAGGTAGAATAGAAGTAACCGCTTGAGTTTTGGACTTTTCTTTCGAGGCAAGACGCTCTCTTTCCAGCATATTGAGAAAATCAGTGTTTCCTCCAACATTTAGTTGAAAAGTCTTTCTTAAACGAACTCCGCGATCATTAAAAAGTTGAGCGAGTACTCTATGAGTAATAGTCGCTCCTACCTGAGATTTAATATCATCTCCGATTATTGGTAATCCTTTTTCTTTAAATCTATCGGACCAATATTTTGAAGAAGCTATAAAAACTGGTATAGCGTTTATAAACCCAACTTTAGCTTGAAGAGCCTGCTCAACATACCATTTCGTCGCTTCCTCACTTCCAACTGGCAAATAACTTATCATCATATCAGCTTTGGTTTCCTTTAAGACTCTTACAATATCGACTGTTGAACCGGGAGCTTTCTTTATAACATCGGCAAGATATTTACCAATACCATCATGCGTCATACCTCTTTGTACAGTAACTCCAAGCTCAGGAACATCTGTAAATTTGTATGTGTTATTGGGATCTGCGAAAATTGCTTTTGAAAGATCTTTCCCAACTTTAGTTCTATTGATATCAAAAGCAGCTACAAACTCAATATCTCTAATATGATAACCGCCCAAATCTACGTGCATCAATCCAGGTACAGACTTTTTGGGATCTGCATTCCGGTAATAATGCACTCCCTGAACAAGCGAGGAAGCACAATTACCCACACCAACTATTGCAACTCTAACTTTATTATCCATTAATTACCTCCGTTTTCCAGCCGTTTGTATGCAATTAATATCCTTTGAATAGCCGTTATATTTGCTCCTATTGCCAGAATAGCCATAATGTAAATCATGTGATCTGGCAAAATTATCAAACCAATAATTAAAATAATAATACGCTCAACACGAGTAAAGAATCCTTCCTTGATGTCAATACCAAGTGAATCTGCTCTTGCCCGTGTATAACTTGTCATAAACGCCCCTAAAACCGCCGGGAAACACAAAAAAAGCAAAAGAGATCCTTTTCCCGCAAAAGCTATAGAAAAAAATATAAAGAACTCTCCGTATCTGTCAAGTGTTGAATCGAAAAAAGCTCCGAATTTAGAAGTTTTTCCCTTTTCTCTTGCAATTTGTCCGTCGATAGCATCAAAAATTGAACCTATAATTAAAACAACTCCTCCTATTCTAAATTTACCATTATAGATTAATATAGCCGCGATGATAACAATAATAAGTCCTCCAAGTGTTATAAAATTCGGGGGTATAAACGAAAACGCTTTAACTAACGGTAAAAGAACTAATCTTGCTTTATCCTTTAGTTTACTCCAGGCCAATCTTACCCCCAATTAAAACCACAAATTCTCCTTTCAACTTTGGCATATTTTTAAGAATCTCACTTGCAGTTCCTTTTATTACTTCCTCATATATCTTTGTCATTTCTCTTGTTAAAACGATTTCTCTTTCGGGCAAAATTTTTTCGATTTCAAACAGTAAATTTTGCACTCTTTTAGGGGATTCGAAAATTATAACTGTTTTATTTTCGCACCTAAGCGATTCTAAAACTCTGTTTCTTTTTCCCTTTTTTCTGGGAAGATAACCATAAAAAACAAATTTATCAGGAGGGAGTCCAGACAAAATCAAAGAATTTATCACTGAGGAAGGTCCAGGAAGACTTGTAAAACTTAGTCTTTCTCTTATGAGATATTTTATGAGATAAAAACCAGGATCCGATATAAGAGGGGAACCAGCTGAAGTAACAAAAACGAAATCTTTTCCCTCTTTCAATCCCTTTAAAATCCAATCTGTCATCTTTTCTTTATTGTAGTCATTATAAGATTTCAAGGGCTTTTTTATATTGTAATGATCCATTAAAATCTTGGTCTTATTTCTACTCTCACATATAATACAATCCACTTCTTTCATTATTCCTATAACTCTATATGTAATATCTTCAAGATTACCAATTGGAGTTGCCGCAAAATAGATCAAACTTACTCTATATCTAACCGGGATAATTTGGAATCTTTAAAGAAGCCGGATCTTTTCAAAGCAAAACGATAATCTTTAATAGAACTATGAATGATTTCATCCGTTTTCCTTCCGAGAACAACAAAAATGGCATCGGAAAACTGATCGATCCAAGCGGCAAAAGCCCTTGTTATTTCTTCATCAGTTGCAATGAAAGGTTTGTAAGTGATTTTTAGTTCATCTTCAATTTTAAAGTTTTCTAAAATTTCTATGTGCTGACATGCATTTTCATAAGAAGGGACAAGCGTTTTTCTAACCAAAGATACGCCAACAACCTCAATAAAAGATTCTATCAAGGAGTTAAAAAACTTCAAAAACAATTCAATTAAAGCGGGATTTGCCTGCCCGCTCATTTCTTTTCCTTTATAAGCACTAATAAGCATATCTTCACTTTTAAGCAAAGAATGCAAAGTTTCCTTATCTATCTTTCTTTTATTTTTCTTGAGAGGATATATAATTTGAGGACTTCCGTCTTTGAATTTCACAAAAGAATACTTGTTTGACTTATTCAAGGAAAGAAAGCCGCTGAACTTAAGAGTCTCCAACTTATTAAAAAGAACATTTAAATCAACATCTCCAATTTTTTTATCTGAAAAAAGAGGCTTTTCTTTAAATAAAGCCATTATTATATTAAGAAGCTCTTCGTCGATCATATAAATATTAACGACTCCTTGATGAGCTTTCTTGGCCTTGTCTAATACCTGTGCTAAAGGATGTTCATTCAATTCGTTTTCCTTGTAAACACCTGCGCTAATTGTTGCACCATCTTTAAAAAACAGATATTCATTACTCTCAGGATATCTTATCTCTATATATCCCATAAGATGTCCTTCTCTTGTTTTCTTAGCCTGATTCAGGATATTATCAAAATTTACATACTGCACCGGAGCATTATTTAAGACTAAGTTACCCTTTGGGAAAACCATATTTCAACCTCTTCATTTGATAATAATTATACATTGTAGAAAGAAAATGTCAAGAGAACCAAAAACTGTAAAACCCTATAAATTCAAAAATCAAATAGCAAAATGTAAAACTACAAAATAAAGTTTAA
>CAZALG010000167.1:0-2467 GCA_964485935.1 uncultured bacterium
TTTAAGACGAAACTATAGTTTATTTGTCAAGTGTCGAGATTTGACCCCAATTATGCAAATTTTTTGGTAAAATATTCAAAAATTAAGCCTTGCTTTTAATTTTATCCACTAGGCGTCCGATAATCCAACCGAGTCCGTATCCCAAGCTGCCAAGCAACATTGAATACTTATGATAAGATAAGAATATTAAAACTCCAGTCGAGGAAGGGTTTTTAGATAATTGGTCTAGGTAAAATACGAGGTCTATTAATATTGTTAATACCGATATTAACAAGTACACACCAATTAATGCATACTTTTTACTTCGTCGGTTTCTTAGATTATAAGATCCTAATGTATATACAGCTATTATTGAAAGAATGAGAAAAGGGGTGATATTAATTAAAGTATTTGATAAAAAATAAATCAGGAAATTATAAATAATTTCAAAAAATCCTTTGGTTAAAAACCAAAGCGTTTGTCCTCTAGTAATTCTAAAAAATAATGCAACTCCCAAGAAAATGATATTCGGTACAGCTACGCTTGTGATAATAAATAACAGAATCAATTCCCGGGTTCTTTTTACTCTATCAAATATCTTGATTAATTGTTTTTTTATAAATTCAGTCATTTGTTTATATTATAAAGATTTTTTATGCTTTTGTCAAAGGTTTTTATTCGCCACGAAGGCACCAAGGCACGAAGTTTTTTCTTTATTGTTTTTTCCGTCTTCCGTCTGTGGTCATCGGTCGGGCTATTCTTTAGTTTCGACTAATGACTGGAGACTAGAGACTATGTTAAACCCCCTTGATGTTTCTCTCAATTGTGAGTATACTATAGATGGAGGAGGTTTTTATGAGGAAATATAAATTTTTAATACTCATAATTTCTTTACTAATTTCAAGAAATATCCTTTTATTCGCTCAAACAACACCCGTGGAAATATGCAGCACTTATGTAGATTATGCGACCGCATACAGCAATGGACGCAAAATTGCTGTTTTGGGAACATCTCCTGCGGATACCATCTATGTGGTTTTCAATTACAAGGAGGATACAGTTCGTATTTCATATTCCTACGATGGCGGAAGCACATGGGGGTATTTCACTTGCGGTTATGCAACAGCATGGGGTAACGCACATTTCCCATCCCTTGACGCTAAGCAAAATTTATTAAGTGGAGATCCCTGGATTGTTTCAGAGGGGGATTCCGCTGGAACGGGAGAGATTTTTTTACAAGATCCTTTCCGTCGCATGGTTCCTATAAGAATCAGTCATACTACCGGCCATTCTACGCTTCCCGCTATTGTTATCGACACATCCAGAATTATTCATATTGTCTGGCAGGATAACACTCCCGGAAACTGGGATATTTATTACGCTTACTATAATCCTTCTACTCTTATCATAAGCGATACTTTAAATTTAAGTAACGATAGTCTCTCTTCCGATATGTATCCGTCCATAAGTATTTTTAACGGAAATGAAGTACACGTAATATGGGAACGATATGAAGCTATCTGTGAATCACCTTACAGTATTGTTCATCGTTACCTGAGTAACGATGTATGGTCAGACGTAGAATATTTGGCAGAGCCTACGTTTATTCCCCTGCATCATCCAAGCCTCGATTTTTCCCACGGCGAAGACAGTCTCTCCGCGGCCTGGGAGGACAGTACTTCAGGAACATCAGATGCTTATTTTTACGGAGGAAACGGAGGGGGCTGGCCGACAGCGGGGGATTCTAGATATCCTGTAATATCGACCATGGGTGGAATATGGAGTTTTTTATACTGGGAAGACAACAGTGAGGGAGTCGATGACATTTATGCCCGCACTTATTACTTTACCGGCGGCTGGAATGGTTACAAGTTCCGGGAATCATACTCGGATGAAGATATGCGCTATCCGAGCGTAGCAGACTGCTATGTGGTATGGACCGAAGGGAATTCCGCCCCTTATAAAGTAATGTTCGCAAATGAAGGATTGCCCTGTGGGGTGGAAGAACCCGAAATTCCAAAAACTTTAGAGCTTAAAGCCTTCCCAAATCCCTTTACAGAAGACATAACCGTTACCCTACCTTCAACTGCGGAAGAAAATTTCCGATTAAGAATCTACGATATTACAGGTACTCTTATCCGAACTTTACCGGTGAACCAGCGAACCTGGGATGGCATAAATTCAAAAGGAGAAACTTCACAGTCCGGTATTTATATTTTGAAGATAGACGGATACAAACCGGCAAAAGTTATAAAATTGCTTTAAAATACAGAGACAATAAACACTCGACCCGAAACTTTGTTTACCGCAGAGACACGGAAAATACACAGAGAACAAATAGGATTAGAAGCGGTACAAGATAGCAGTTCAGGGATTATGGATTAAGTGGTAAGTTTTTTTCAAAAGACAAGACCTGACCCCTCTTCTCAGACCCCTCTTCTCATAAACACCCTTGCCCCCACCCCCCAGTCGGCGGATACGAAAGGCG
>CAZALG010000167.1:2477-5250 GCA_964485935.1 uncultured bacterium
TTATACGTATACTAAAGACCGAGGAGTTTTTATGAAAAAAATTTCAAGGTTAATTATTCTTGTATTGTTTATTGTTTTTTTTCTTAAGTGTGCTACCACAACTATTCCTTTAAGAAAGAACGTTGAAATAGATGAAGGTTTACATGAAAAGGCTGTCGCAATCCTGGGAATAGAAAAAACAATTGGAAGTGACCCCAAGACCATAAATCGCTTTTTTATCAGAAGTTGGATATATAAAGAGAGCGGTAATGTTATACATGAGATTTGCGTTTTTTATAGTTATAAAGGAGAATATTGGAGATCTTATGAAAAAGCATATAACCAGGAAGACCAACCCTTACAAATTGTTAAAATAGATAGTGATGAGATTTGTAATGGACTTCGTTGTGCTTATTCTGAGCATATAGGTGTAATGATAACAGATGAATATCTTAAAAAGCATTTAACTGGATTTACAATTACAATATCAGCTTTGAGCGGGGATTCGCTTATAATAGAACTGGCTCCAGAACAAACAATATTACAACTTAAGAAGATAGTAGAATATAGAAAAGAACATAATTTATAATTAGCCACTGATTTACACGGATATACAGGGTTTTTTTATTGTTTTTTAAACTCGAAACACGAAACTCGTAACTCGAAACACTGTTTCACACGGAGACACGAAGATTTTAACTGTTAGTCTGTTGGTCAGTTAGTCGGTTGGGCCGTTTTTAATTCACCAACCCACCAACCCACCAACCCACTAACACACTAACAAAAGAATTCACTCTCAAAAATTCTCCACTTTAAGAATTCTTTTAATTAACTCCCTCAATTCCTTAACTTCGAAAGGTTTTTGTAGGAAAGCGTCTATCCTTTCTATTCTTAACATTTCCTCATCAAACATAAAACTTCCCGACATAAGGATAGTCTTTATTTTCGGATACCTCTTTCTTATTTTATTTATAAGCTCTATTCCTGAATATTTCCCCAAATCAAAATCCGAAATCACTAAATCGAACTTTGTTTCTTCGCATAAACGCAGGGCTTTTTCAACCGAATCGGACAAATAAGCAGCAAAACGTTTTTTATCCAGAAAACGCCCGATCATCTTCAGCACTTCCATCCTATCGTCGACAATTAATATTTTTTTCATTTTACTCTTATGCACTATTATAGTGGGTATAATTGTAATTGTCAAGGTGCTAATTTTCGTAGGTAGACATATAGTATGTTGTTGGTATTCTTTAGATTATGTGGAAAAATCCATTGTTAGTTCAATTTGGCGAGAGAGTGCGAGAAGAAAGGTTAAGAAAAAGATTAACGCAGGAA
The DNA here is from genome assembly GCA_964485935.1 of uncultured bacterium. Lineage (GTDB taxonomy): Bacteria > Hydrothermota > UBA3072 > UBA3072 > UBA3072 > JAFGHJ01. The sequence goes on from CAZALG010000167.1 coordinate 3,795, forward strand.
GAGTTGGGTAGAATTTCCGGGATGCATCGTACCTATATCGGGGCGGTTGAGAGAGGGGAAAAGAATCTGACGCTGACCAATCTTCAGAGAATCGCTAAAGTGCTAAACGTAAAAACTGCAGAACTATTAGAGGACTTATAAAAAAGAACAGCAACTAATCAAAAAGTTCTTTTGTTTCAATATTTAATGCGCGAGCAATCTTTTTTATGTTAAGAAGAGTAATATTTCGCTCGCCTCTTTCAATCATACCGATGTAATTCCTGTGAAGCGAGGCAATTTCAGCAAGTTTCTCCTGAGAGTATCCTTTCTTGTGGCGCAATTCCCTCAATCTTTTACCGAATTCGAGCAACTCTTCTTTTCTTGACATAGAGAATGATATATCGGTACACACTACGCGTCTACACACTATGCGTGTGATAGAGGAAACAATAAAAATATCTCACACGGATACACCAAGAACACAAAATTTTGTTTTTTTATTTTGACTCATGACTCACGACGCCTGACGCAAGACGCGTTCCCCCCCTTGATGTTTCTCTCAATTGTGAGTATACTGAAGGTATAGGAGGTTGGTATGAAAAAGAATTTATTACTGATTATTTCCTTTATAGTTATTGTTGTTTCCTTTTTGGATTGTGAAACAAAAACCAAAGAGTCTCCAAAAACTACAAAACAAGATATTCCTACTTTGTCTTATGAGGAAAAAGCCACAAAAGGTCCTACGAATGCGATGGTTGTATTTATAGCATTAAACGATAAGGAAGCAAGTCAATCAGAAGTAAAAAGCTTATCCAAAGAAATATTAAAAGAGAAAGGGGCTTCTAATCTTAGAATATTTATTTATGACGATATTAAATATACTCCAAGTTCTCTTCCCGTACCAGAAAATCTGGATGCTCACTGGTTATATCTTTACGCATATAACAAGAACACTGGGTTAGATAAACTGGAAAAGATACGGAAATGAATCTATTAAATTAAATAAAAGGAGCATATCTGAAAAAACGTATTTATGAGATTTTAGAAAAGGCGCAAAAGGGAGATACGGCAAGCCTAATTTTCGATTGGTTTATAATGTCGCTTATATCCCTGAACGTAGTAGCAGTTATCCTGGCAACAGTGCAAAGTCTTTCCTCTCAATATTCGAAATTCTTTAGAGTTTTTGAAATTGCTTCTGTAATTATTTTTACAATCGAATATATACTACGAATGTGGTCCTGTACAATTAACGAAAAATACAGTCATCCAATATTTGGTAGAGTTCGATACTTAATTACTCCTTTTGCTATTGTAGATTTACTTGCGATTCTACCTTTTTATTTGCCGAGACTCATTCCCGTAGATTTGAGATTCCTGAGAGCTTTAAGGCTTATACGTCTATTTAGAGTATTAAAAATGGCAAGATACAACGATGCTATAGCGACTTTAAAGAATGTGATATTAAAAAAACGTGAAG
>CAZALG010000168.1:0-5192 GCA_964485935.1 uncultured bacterium
CAGGTAAAAGTATAAGGGAATGTACTTTTTTTGTCTGTCCTCCCTCGTTATATATATTGCATACCTCGGCTGACAGAATAAAGTCAACTCCTTCAAATTTATAAATTCCTTCTCTTTCTGTTTTCTTCAAACTTTTTTCCAGCATGTAGAGCCAACCGGGGTTTGTAAAATCACCGGTACCAACAAGATTAACACCCTTGGCTCTTGCACCTCTCGAAATAAAAGGAAGTTCCATATGTTTACTGGTCGCCATTGAATACTTTGAATGAATATGAAAATCTGCGTAATACTTCTGACTGCTTCCCATAAATTCAAAATAAAACACAAAAGAAAAAAGTCAAGGAGGATTCCGTCACCAGCAAATGAAATAAAACGACGAAAAGCATTTACCTCGGAAAACATAGGATAACAAAATCACCAAAATTTAAAAATCAAATATCAAAATGGAAAAATACAAATCAAAGTTAAAAATTAACAAAAAGAAACACTAAGTCACACAAAAAACACAGATATTTTCTCGACTTTCACGGCTGGGGGAAAAGGATAATTTTGGATTTTAATATGTCATTTTGATTTTTAATTTTTGATATTTAATTTACGATTAGATATTTAACCTTTTAAGAAATTAGAGCTAACTGAAATATCTTTAAAAAACAGAAAGTTTACGATAACGAATTTATTCTTCTGCTGCTTCTTCGAAATCCACGATATCTACACCTTTTGAATATGGCTTGGTTGTATACTGTTTTACGCTTCCCATTTTTTTTATAATATCTCTTATCTGGGAAGCCGCGTCAAAAATAAAATCTAATTTTTGCTGAGCTCGTGCATCTTTTGGTAAATTATTTTTCAGAAGTTCCAGCATACCAAAAATAGAAGTTAAAGGTTGATTTACTTCGTGCGCAGCAGCCCCCGCCGTCTCAACCAGAACCTTAATCCGTTCGGATTGCAAAACAAGCTCCTGTAATTTTTTTAACCTAAATAATAATTTACTCCTTTCGATCGCATAGTCTAAAGAACGCAAAAGAGTTCTATTATCCACTTCCCCTTTGACGAGATAATCCTGAGCTCCCTTCTTAACTGCACCAATGGCAACTTCCTCATCGTCGAGCCCGGTAAGCACCACAACAGGTATATAGGATAGCTCCCCGGAAACCTTTTCGTAAGTTTCAAGTCCCGAACTATCCGGCAAACCAAGATCCAATAACACTAAATCGAATTTCCTTTCTTTTACAGTTTTTAAAAAATCCGAAAGACTACCACAATGAGATACCTTATAATTGTTTTTTTCGAGCTGTTTTGAAAGGACCCGTACAAATTTATCATCATCTTCTACTATTAGTATGTTTTTACTTTTCTCCCCATTATTCTCTGTAGAATTTGATTTTTTATTATGCTTTTTTCCTTTCACGCTCGTTCCTTTTTAAAAATATCAACCTTCACTTTATTGACAATCTCCGGAGAGCATCTAAAAGTTTCTCTTTTTTTATGGGCTTGGTAAGATAATCACTGCAACCGACTCCTATTGTTTTATCCCTATCTTCCTTCATAGCATACGCGGTTAGAGCCAAAATGGGCGTCTCACTTCTGTGGTTTTTCTTTTCCCAATCTCTAATAGTTTTTGTAGCCGTAAAACCGTCCATTACTGGCATCTGTATATCCATTAAAACAATATCGTATTTATTATTCTCAAATTTATCAACTGCCACCTGGCCATTTTCCGCTTCGTCTATTTCTACCGGAGATTTCTTTAGAAATGCTTCAATAAGCATACGGTTATCGGGATTATCCTCGACAAGTAATATTTTAAGAGGAGGAATAGTAACTTTGGCTTTCTTTTTTTTCTCTAACTTTCCTTTTTGGATCTGAGCTTTCCATAAACCGAGAGTAGTCAATATAGCATTTTTCAATTCTTTTCTTTTAACAGGTTTTAAGAGATATGCTCCAATACCATGTTTATCTATCTGTTTCAAGTCATTTGGTTTGTAATCTGAAGATAACATCATTATTGTAGTCGTGTCAGAATTTTTTTGTTTTCTCAAAAACTTTGCCACTTCCAAACCATCGACTTCAGGCATATGACAATCGAGAAGAACAAGATTGAACGGTTCATTCTCTGTGTAAGCTGAGTTAATTATTGAAATAGCTTCCTTACCACCCTCTGCCTCAGTTATCTTCGCATCCCATACCGATAGAATTTCTCTTAAAATCAATCTATTCGTCGCATTATCATCCACAATTAAAGTCGATATACCCTTAACATCTATTTCTCCAGGTTTAACAAAGGTCGTTGTTTCTTTTTCTTTCTGGAGTTTAAAAGCAGCGGTAAAGCAAAATTTACTTCCCTTACCCAGCTCACTTTCAACCCAAATTTTTCCATCCATTAACTTCGTAATCTTTTTACAAATACTTAAACCTAAACCCGTTCCCCCATATTTTCTGGTAGTTGAAGAATCAGCTTGTTTAAAGCTTTCAAATATTTTATCCTGCTTGTCCTTTGGTATCCCTATGCCAGAATCCTTTACATCGACAAGCAAACAAACGCTTTTCTCATCCTCAGGTTCAATATATTTGGGATCCCCATATCGCATAAGACGTACATTGAGAACAATTTCACCGTCATTCGTAAACTTTATTGCGTTCCCTATAAGATTAACTATTATCTGTCTGAGCCTTGAGGGATCGCCAACTAAACTTACCGGAACATTAGGTTCAATTCTGCTTAAAAATTCTATATTTTTCTTGCGAGCGCGGACTGACATGACGTCACAAGTTTCTTCAATTAATTCCCCGAGATCAAAATTCGTTTTTTCGAGTTCCACATCACCCGCTTCTATTTTTGAAAGATCCAGTATACCATTTATCAAAGAAAGTAAAGTATCTCCTGATTTCTCTAAAGTCTCCACAAACCCTTTCTGTTCTTTAGAAAGAGGCGTATCGGAAAGAAGTTCCGCCATTCCAATAATTGCATTCATAGGAGTTCTTATTTCATGACTCATTGAAGCCAAAAATTCGCTTTTAGCCTCGTTGGCTCTTTCAGCCACGATTTTTGCTTTTTTTAACTCATTTTCGGTTCTTTTGTGGGCTTCGATCTCTTCTTTAAGTTTTATATTCGAATTTTTAAGTTCCTCATAGAGTTCATCTCGAGTAAGTTTCTCTATTTTTTTTTGTTCATAATTAATGAAATCCTGAGTTGGTTTAAAATCGTAATCCGTAATAAATTTAAAAGCTTCCAGAGAGTTTAACCCATTCTGAAGGTTAGAATAAACGATTTCGTCAAATATTCCCTCCAAAATTTTAGAGTTTTCAGAAATATCATCACCGGAAACAAAACGAATCAATAAACCAAATTTTCCTTTTCTATCATCTATGAAAAATTCTAAACCACATTCTTCTCCTCCCCCAGCCAACCTGCGTATCACTTCAGAAGCAGCAGTGGTTATTCTTGTAGCAGTAACCTCCCCAAATCCTAGATCTCCGGCTAAATCAAGCACTTTGTTTCTTCTCTCAACAAGGTAAGCTCTATCTTTTAAAGAAACTTTACCGAGTCGAACCATCAATCAGTATCCTTCTCTTCCTGCTCCACAACGCACTTATCCTCATTTTCAACACCAGGATCCTCGTTCCCATCTACCTCAATTTTTCCCTCGTCACCAACTTCTCCTTCAGAATCAATTTCCTCTAATTTTTCATCAACTTTAACTACAGGTTGAAGTTTTTTAACTCCTCCTTCAAAAGTTCCCGCAGTCCCGTATATTTCTTTAAAATCGAAATTGGAATCCGTAAGAGAAATAGCAACTCCGGGTCTTACTCCCGAAAGCACTGTTCTGGCTCCCAACAAAGAAATCATCTTTGCGGTATTATCAATAATCTGGGCATGATAAGGTTCAATGATTCTAACCCCGGAAACGTCTATTACGACTCCTTTAACTTCCGTATCTTCGACGCCTTTTAAAATTTGTTTTTGTATTCCCAAGATCCTTTCATCATCGATTTCTCCCTGAATTGGAACAATAAGGCAACCTTCTGAAATATGAATGGATAAATCAGAAAACTTTTTCTCTTCCATAATTACCGAAACCCCTCTTAAATAAAATTTTACTTTTTTCCATCTGTAAGGTTACGCATTAGTACGAGATACGCCTTATTTCCTTCCCACTCGGTTTCGATAACTCTCATCTCTGCCATGTTTTTTGACTTCCCTTTACCCTTCACCTCTATTTTTTTTATTTGATCGACTTCCAGAGGAAATTCAAAATTTTCTCCTATAAAATCCTCCGGCGAAGCTCCCAAAAATTTCTGCGAGGAATTATTGGCAAACTGTACTACTCCTTCCCTATCCACCACTATTACAGCATATTCAATTTTTTCTATAATGTTTTTAAATCTCGCTTTACTCCTTTCAAGTTCCCGGATTTTATCTTCCAATTTCATTAAAATTTGATGCCGCTCAACGGCAAAGAATATAGCCTGCAAAAGGGCATTTACACCCATCTGTCCCTTAACAAGAAAACCTTCAGCTCCTCTCTTCATTGCTTCAAGTGCCAGGCCTTCGTCGCTTAAAGCTGTTATTACGACTACCGGAACATTATGAGCGTTTTTCCTTACGCTATCCAGAGTGGCTAATTCCTTGCTGTCCGGCAGATTAAGGTCAAGCAATATAAGGTCAAATTCGTGCTCAGAAAGACATCTAAGTGCCTCTCCCAGAGTTTCCACATTGGTTAATGCAAATTTGGTAGCTTTAACTAATTCGGCTTCCTCACAATAAGCAAGAGTTTCTCTAATAAAAGTAACTGCGAACGATGCATCTTCAATAAGAAGAACATTCATTATCGTGATATCAGCATTACTTTCTTTTTGTTTGATTTTTCTATCCATTTAAACACCTCTCAGTTAAACCTTTAAAGATATAAGCTTTTTTTAATTTATTGCCTTTGTTTGCGGTTGAATATTTATTCAAGAACTGTAGCACAAAAACCCTCCTTTCTACCGAAATTTTATCAAATATCGAGTTGGCAATAATCTATTTTCCACTGATAAATATTTTTTTAAAATAAATTCTGTCTTTGCAGTTAAAATATTATTTCTCGATATTCACAATTGTTTCCGTGAGATAACGTATTTCAAGCCATCTTTCAGGGTCGACATCGTCTTAAGATTTTCCATATCTATTCCAAGATCGGCTATTGTCT
>CAZALG010000169.1:0-5167 GCA_964485935.1 uncultured bacterium
TGATCAGACATGGAGATTTATTTTGTGGGAATTGCTTCTGCTTTTAACTACTATTATCTGTGTTTTCGTTTTTGCTTATCTCACTAAAATGGCTGTTTCGTTGACCAATTTAGTTATAAGGCAATGGGCTGGAGATAATTGGTCCGTTATGTGGAAGAACGCTAAATGGTATTTATATATGCCTAATTTCTTCCCTCTGGTATTGGCTAAATGGTTCCCGTCGCTATTATTCCCTCAGAGTCTTTTTTTAAGTGAAGGAATAGCTAAGTCTACCCTTTTGGGAAGTTTCTTTATGGGGCTTACTTTTTACCTGGTTGCGTTCATCATTCTGGGATATGCAATCACTATTCAGGGATCCGGACAGACATTGATTTATACAATTCTGGTTAAAATCAAAGACAACAAAAATCTTCTTGAAGAAAAAGAGGAACTGTTTGGCGAAGAATTTGAGGAAGAAGAGGAAAAAGAAACGAAAAAGAAGGAAAAAAAGACTAAAAAGAAGAAAGGGAAAAAGAAAGAATAATAATTCTAAAGATTATTTTTTCGATTAGGGTTATAATATTGTGACATAAATTTATTTTTATGTCACCTTATTTTTTTTAACGCTCTCAATGCGTTTCTTGCTATAATGGCAGGAATAGAGTTGGGATATTTGTCTATCAGAATTTCAAAATACTTTTTTGTTTCTTTAGGATTTTTCCCCATATTTAACATTCCGGCTTTGAAAATAATGTAAGGATAAATAACAGAATCAGAAGGAATATTCTGATTGTAGAGGCTCTCGGGAGGAAAGGCAAGATATCTGATAAAAGGGGACTGGTAGGAGAAAGTGCTGTCGGGGTAAATTTTCAATTCGTTTCTAATATATTTTTTCAAATCCGTCTCACTAATATTTAAATTAAAAAGGAGGTATAAGTCACAGGAAAAGAGATTTCCTTTTGCCGCAGATTCCTTTATATCCTCAATACCCTCAGTGACTTTGTTCTTTAAAATCTTAATGCAACCTGTGAGATTTTGATTGGGAGAGAAGGATAGTGCAGCGTCGTATTTTTTTTGTCGAATCAATTCAATGGTTATTTTTTCTCTCTCTTCCGGAGAGTACTTTTTAACATCTTTGCCATCTAAAATATTAGAATTGAGAGAAAAAAGCAGTATTAAGTATATCATTCTATCAATTTCCTGAAGTATTCTTCAACTTCTTTCTTGTATTCTTCTGGATATGGTTCATTTATCCTTTTCTCAAGTAATTCCCTGAGATTCTTTTTCTCTTCCCCCAGGTTTTCCGGCAAAGAGACTTTTCTCGGATTTACAAAAATTCCGGGCTCCGAATGTCTTCTTCTGGATATCTCTCCCTCCTTTATTGCTCTTTCGGCTTCCAGTAATCTATCAAGAACTTTCTTTTGTCTTTCCATGAGTTTCTTGTCCAGTATTCCACTTTCTAAATAATCTGCCATTTTTTCCATTTCAGAGGATAGTGGTTCAAAGGCTTTTCCCATTTTTTTCAAATCTTCTGCAAGTTCTCTCTGCTTCGAAGATAAGCTTTTCAACTCCCCGGAGGTTTTAAGGTTTGGTACAGGTATGGGCATCATTTTTCCGAGACCATTCATGATTGAATTTTGCTGTTCAATAATACCTCTGAGCGCACTAGCGAGATCTTGGCTGCTTGGGGTAGGTGTGGAGAAGAGTTTAAGTATTGCCTGTATTAGTGGATCATTTACTCTTTCCATGGAAGACCGCGGAACTTCCTTTTGCGTAAGCTCAAGGCTTAAAGCTTCTAATTTCTCTTTTGCTCTTCTAATATCTTTGAAAACATCGGGAGAGAAACCAAGACTCCCTAGAAATAATCGCTGCAGGTCTTTTTCTACTTTATCCAGTGCTTCGGTGAGGCCCTGCTCGATCAGACCTTTTTCAAGGCTGGGTTTCATATCTATAATATTATTATGTGTTCGCAGTATAAACCCAAGCTCCCATCCCTTTTTTCTGATGGCTTCTGTTAATTGTTTTCCCGCACTGAGTTTCCTGGCATTCTTTAAAGAGGCGCTTAAATTACGAAGGTTTTCCTCTATCTTTTTTACGATTTTTTCATTCATTTCGCCTCGTTTCATAATATCAGACAGATTTCCCATCTCTTCTACCGTTTTTGTGTCCTTAAATTCTGAGGCGATATTTTTTATTTCTTCTTCTTCCGATTTTTCCATATCCTGGATTAGGCGTTCAAGTTCTTCCCCGAGTTCCATTTCAAGTTTTGATAAGGATTCATCCGCTTTTGATGAAGTTATTTCCTTTTGTTTTTGATATATCTCTTCTGCCCTGCTCGAAAATTCATTAAGCTCTAATAGTTTCTTTAGATATTCGAGACTTTTTTTAAAGAGTTCTAAATTTCTTAGTAAATCTTTCTGATCAATATTTAAGTTTTTTAAATTTTCTAGGGAAATATCTGAATTTTCCATTGTTTTATTTAAGTTGGTTAAAAAATCTTTTACCTGTGGATTATCAATGAGTTCTTTTATGCGGTCAACTTCTCGAGAAATTTCAGGGCTTCTGATTTTTTCTGTAAGTTCGGTTAATTTTTGCATTCCTTCAATTAAATCTTTCTGCTCTTTTAATGTTTTTTTTATCTCATACTCGGTTTCATGTTCCAGATTGCTTTTATATAGAAGATTTTCAATTTGCTCGGTTAATTCTTTTTCTCTCTCTTCAATATCGAAAGTATTGCTTTCTAAAGTGTCGCTCACAGCTCGATATTCACTAAATATCTCTTCGAGAGTGGGCATAATTATTAAAATGGGTGAAGAGATAGTTTTGTTGCCCGCGAGATCGGTTGCCATACCCTTTAGTTTTAGTGTTTCTCCGGTTAGAAGATTTTTTATTTTCAAGGTCAGGGAATCTTCGAGAAATTTTGTGTTTGAGGGGACATTGAGTTCTGTTTTTTTTATTCCATAAAGCAAACTTGTCGAAGAAAGTCCGTAATCGTCTTTTACTTGAAGTATTACAGGGACTTCCATTGATTCTCCCAACTTGTACTCTTCTATAGGAGAAAGAAATTCTACAGATGGGGGTTCATCTTTTATAGGATCGATGAAAAAATTGAGCGTGTAGGAAGAAAAAAGTGAGGAATCAGTAAGGTTTACACTGATTTTCTCTTTTTCTTTTAGGGTAAAATTACCAGAAAATTCTCTACCTTTTATCGAATTTTTGTTGATTTTGCCCTCTATCCCTCCAAGAACCAGATTCGATACACCTGAAAAATGAATTTGAGTTCCGGTTAACGCCTGAATTAAGATTTCATCTTCGAAATTATATAATGTGTCAGAAAAAGACTTCGTTTCGAGGTAATCCGGGAATTGATATTTTAGTATCAACTTGCTTATAAATAATGAAGGAATCACTTCGAGCTTTGTTTTTTTACTTTTCCATGTTCTATATCCAACCTGAAAAGTAGAAGTCTTTTTTATTCCTGTCATAATGCCAAATTTACCATTGCCAAAATTAATCATTTTTTGAACGCCCCTATTGCTGAAAAGGTACATCCGTTTTAACTGAGTGCTTTTTGCAAGTATCAGTGCGGACTGATTTTCTTCTATTTTTCTGTCAGAGTAGGTTATAACAGGGATTTCTGATATCTTTTTAAGTTTTATCCCTCCGGAGGAGATAAAAAAAATGGTTAAGAACAATATAATTGAACCTAAAAACATTAAGTATTTGTGATTGTTTTTGATTGGTGTTAACTTTTTGATGTTTCTACTTTTTAAGATAGAAGCACATTCTTTTATAGCTCTTTTTTTATAAGTTTTAGAATCGAGAGCGGCAGGATAAGGTTCCATCACAAGATAAAGCCTGCCTTTTAATTCGTTTATTCGTTTCTCAAGAAATTCTATTGTTCCGGAAAGGTTCGGTTTCCCAAACAAGAAAGGAGCTACAGAAAAAAGCATCGTCAGCGGAAAAATTTTCCATTCTAATGGAGTCATAAAAAAGAGTTTGTTATAGATTAACCAAAAAAGATAAATAGTAAGGAATATGGAAAGCGAAAGAATGGTTTGATTCATTATCCATTTTAGAAGCTTTCTTCTATAAACCTGGCTTACAAAAGATTTGATATTATCCATTAAGGACGTCTAATCCTCATTTTACAACCATGCATTTTTTTATTTCTTTTTGATTGTCGGTTATTAATTCATAAAAATATATTCCGGTAGATAAGTCATCTGCCGATAACTCCCTCTCTTGTGGTCCTGCATTCAGATAACCAGAGAAAATAGTCTTCACTTTTCGGCCAAGCATATCGTAAAGAGTTAACGTAACTTCTGAAGATTCGTTTAAATTGAAAGAAATAGTAGTGTTAGAACTGAAAGGATTCGGATTCATATTTATATTCAATCCGGATTGTTCTTCCTCTCCCGAAAGAAGTATGGCCGTAACTGATAATGAGGGAAGTGAGATATTGAAAGAGTCATCAATCACGGTTACGGTTCCGCTTTTAAGCGCATTATTTGTATGTGATACAAATGTCTCTGTTCCGGGCAGGTCATTTAACATCAGTGTAGAATGCACGCCATCATCTACCGCAAAGTTGTTAAGTTTAACAGTTACCTCCTGTTCTCTGCTCTGGGAACGATTGACGAGAATTACAGTCATTGAATTCGCTTCCGTATTGATCGAGGAATAAGCTGAGACATATTCTTCTGTGTCGGAAACGGATGATACTCTTTCTGCTTTGCAATATCGACTGAAAAGATGGAGTACTTCCCACATTCCAACTTCCCAATACCAGGGAGTAAAAAGTTCTACTCCAAACTCGGCAAATACGCCGAGATTGGAGGCATACCAGACTGCAATAATATTTGGATCATCACTTTCTATACCGATTTCAGATACACTAAAAGAAACCTCATGATCCGGTCCTAAGTGTTCAAAAAGCCATTCACGGCAACGCTCAAAAATATATTCTTTGGTGATACTATTATCCCAGCTGCCTGCTCCGGTCCTCTTTACGCCATTAGCACCCGGATAATCATAGGTTGTGTCAAACCAGACACGGTGGAGCTGTAATATATCTTCGGGGTCAGTCACACTGGGGTAAAAATGAATATCCAACACATCCAGCAGTCTGACTCCGCTTAATTCCTGTTCTTCGCCGATACGTTTAATAAAATATTCCAGCCAGGTA
>CAZALG010000170.1:0-5126 GCA_964485935.1 uncultured bacterium
CGTACATCCATTCCCAGCATTCTATTTTTCTAAAATCTATAGCCGCTTCGTATAAATCCTTCCATTCTTTTAAGGTTGGTTCGATTCTTTTTTCTTTGCTCATTTTTTCTCCCAAATTCTTTTCTTTTTTACCCCTCTTTACTTACTATTAACGACTCACGATTTACTATTCACGATTCACTATTCACGACTCACGATTTTCCATTAACAATCTCAAACATTCCAAATCCCTGTGGATTTTTGGAGCCTATTCCCGCGTCCCAGGCGAGTTTTAGCATTTCCGGATGACTTTTGATTTTATAAACTCCGAGCCAACCTTTGATTACATATTTATCTTTATAATAAGTAATTTGTTCGCTTCTTTTACTCAATTTTTCGGGAATTATTTTAAGTTCGGTATCCGGTGGGTCGTTCTTGTATAAAGCCCTGTACTTTCTCTTGATGTTTTCACTTACCAGTTCGGGGAATTCCGATTCCCGGGGATGAAAGTAGTATGTCTTTTTCTTTCCGTTTCTGTCTTCTAAGGTTCTGTAAACGGTGACGGGTGAAATCATCTTTATAAGTATTTCTTCTTCAAAAGCGGGAGTCATGCTCACTTCGATGGAGTTTATATATATTTGATTTTCTCCGAGCCTTATTTCCGGGTTTTTTAAAAGTTCAGTTGCATACGATTCGAGAAATTCGCTTTCGGGTGACGAAACCCATAGGTCGAAATTATCTTTGAAAGTTAGACTTTTGTTTTTGTTATTGTAGTTACAATTCCCTTGAAGACGCGAAAAAGTGAACATTTTGAATGACCTTTTCCCATCTATATATCCTTTGTTATGAAGAAAATCCGATAGTTTGTTAGAAATGTTGTTATAAATAAATGACTGGACAAGATAATTATAATTTACGGGAATTTTAAAAAAACTATTTACCGGCGAAAATTGTACCTTTATCCGCATCTTTTTTTCGCCTTTTTCTGACTTATAGAAATTGAAAGATAGTAAAATTTATTATTGGATAAAGAATAATGAATTTTAAAAATCATTTTTTGTTATAACTATAGTAATGATTTAGAGTAATATGTCAATACCAAAATTTTTTCTTGACATTTGGAAGAATACAGTGTAAATCCGTGGCAATTTTTATTATAGTTAATGCGTGGGTATGTTGGTGTGTAGAAAAAACAGACCAACAGCTGAAAATCTACGTTTATCTGCGTTCTACTCAGTTCTGTAAAAGTCTTATTGTAAAAAAGGCTATCATTACAAAAGATATAACAATCTTGAGAAAAGTCCCTCCGAAAAAGCCTATAACTGCTCCGGTGCCAGACCGCAACGCCTTTTTTATTTCCTTTCCGGTTATTAGTTCTCCGATTAAGGCGCCTAACAGCGGACCTAAAATTAATCCCCAGGGAGCGAAAAAGATGCCTACAATTGCCCCCACGAAAGCACCAATAAATCCGAGTTTCGAAGCGCCGAATTTCTTCGAGCCTATGGAGCTTGAAATATATTCGATCACTACCGAAATAACGGTTAATATAAGAAAAATAATAATCAGATTTCTGGAAACAATTGTAAAGCCGGTGAGCCATGAATATATGTAAATTCCTATAAATACAAGAGGGGTATCGGGGAGCATTGGCAGAATACAACCGGCAAGACCTACCAACATAAGAAGATAACAGCAGATTAGAATAAATGTGTTCATAATATCGGGTTATCTAAGAAAAGAAGAAAGAGCGGATGGCCCTCCTCTTCCCTTCATTTGTTTTAATAGTTTTTGAGCCATCTTGAATTCTTTAAGCAAGCGATTAATATCCTGAACCGATGTCCCGCTCCCATTGGCAATTCTTTTTCTTCGGGATCCGTCTAAGATTGACGGATTTTTTCTTTCCCCCGGCGTCATCGATTGAATAATAGCTTCGGTCCTTACCATCTGTTTTTCGTCCATCATTTTCTTCAGGCCTTTCCCTCCCGGGAACATATCGAGAAGAGCATCGAGAGACCCCATTTTCTTCAACTGTTTTATCTGTCCGAGGAAATCTTCCAGATCGAGTTTGCCTTCTTTTAATTTCTGCTGAAGCTTGACCGCGTCTTCCTTCTCAATTGCCTTCTCTGCTTTTTCCTGAAGAGTTTTAAGGTCTCCCATGCCAAGAATTCTCGAAGCCAGTCTTTCCGGATGAAGAACCTCAAGGGCATCTGGCTTCTCTCCAACCCCTATAAATTTTATCGGTTTTCCCGTAACTTTTCTCATGGAAAGAGCAGCACCGCCTCTTGCATCTCCATCCATTTTTGTGAGAATAATCCCGGTTATCCCAAGGGCCTCATCAAAATCTTTCGCAATATTTACGGCATCCTGACCTGTCATCGAATCCGCGACTAGCAGAATCTCGGAAGGAGTAACCGTTTCTTTTATCTGTTTAATCTGCTTTATCATTTCAATATCGATGTGTAATCTACCGGCAGTATCAAAAATAAGAGTATCATACCTGCTTAATACAGAACGAGATAGAGCCTGCTTGCAGAGTTTTACTTCATTGTCGAACCGCTCTGGGAAATAGGGGAGATTCTCCCTTTCAGCCATATCACGCAACTGCTCAAAAGCTGCAGGTCTTTTAACGTCCGCGGGGATAAGAAAAGGATTTTTGCCCTTACTTTTCAAGAAATAGCCTAACTTTATCGCTGTCGTTGTTTTCCCTGAACCCTGTAAACCCACGAGTAATATTGAGGAGGGTTGCTTGTCTAAAACAAGAGGGTCTGCTTTTCCTATTAAACCTATCAATTTCTCCCCCACGATTTGTACTATCATTTCCGCGGGCGTGAAACTATCATAGATTTTTCTAGAAATCGCTTCGTTTTCGACTTCGTTTACGAAATCGGTTGCGACCTGTAAATTCACATCCGCTTCGAGCAGCGCTCTTCGTATGTCTCTCATACTTTCCTTAACCTGTGAAGCGGAAAGCCTGCCCTTGCCCGAGAGATTTCTGGCTATGCTTTTTATTCTTTCGCTTAATTTATCAAACATATGATTAAATATAGGAATGTTTCGGTTAATTGCAAGCCACCTAAAGATAATTTAAATATCAAAAATTAAAAAGCAAAATAACATATGAAAATGCAAAATTATTACATCCCAAAAACATGATAATTGAAGAAGGATTTACGATATTAGCGGAAATCGTTCTTCTTCTTTTTATAAATTTTTGAACTTTGATTTGTAATTTTACATTTTGATATTTAATTTTAAAATTCTGTTTTCCCCCGTTGACATATTGAAAAAACCTAATATGATTAATAAAATATGAGAGGAAAGATAGGATTTATTTCCACAAGGTTTGCTGGTTTGGATGGGGTCTCCCTTGAAACAAGGAAATGGGCTAAAATCTTAGAGGAAGAAGGTTTCCATTGCTTCTATTTCGCTGGTGAGCTCGACTGTCACGAGTCAAAAGCTTTTCTTGTAGAAGAAGCTCATTTTAAACATCCCAACATAGAAGAAATTTATAACAATTGTTTTGGCACAGATACACGCAAGAGCTCAGTTACCAGAAATATACATGAAACCAAAAAGAGGCTCAAGAAAGAAATCCTTAATTTCGTTAATAAATTCGAAATAGACCTTTTAATCATAGAAAATGCTTTAACTATACCACTTAACATTCCTCTCGGAATAGCAATAACGGAATTTATATCGGAAACAAAAATGCCGACTATCGCGCATCATCATGATTTTTACTGGGAAAGAAAAAGACTTCTGGTAAATGCCGTCGGAGAATATCTGAATATGGCTTTTCCTCCTGTGCTGCCCTCTATTCGGCACGTAGTTATAAACTCTTATGCGGATCGTGAATTAAGCTACAGAACGGGGATATCAAGTACTATAATTCCAAATGTGCTGGATTTCGGGACACCTCCTCCCCCGCTCGATGAGTATGCGTCTGATGCTCGGGAAAATTTCGGAATAAAGAAAGACGAATTGTTGATTCTGCAACCGACCAGAGTCGTTCCGAGGAAAGGAATCGAACACGCGATAGAACTTGCAAATCGTTTGGGAATGAAATCGAAACTTGTAATTTCACATGCTTCCGGAGATGAGGGTTTTGAATACGAACAAAGAATAAGGGATTATTCCAAAATGCTGGGAGTCGATACATTATTTATATCGAGGCGTATAAACGAACACAGAAAAACCAACGGTAAAGGAGAAAAAGTTTATACCATATGGGATATTTATCCTCATGCCGATCTCGTAACTTATCCTTCGACTTATGAAGGATTCGGCAACGCCTTCTTGGAAGCAATATACTGCCGTAAACCTATTGTAGTTAACAAATATGTAATTTTTATTTTAGATATAGAACCAAAAGGGTTTAAGGTTATAAGTTTTGACGGCTATGTTAACGAAGAAGCAGTTCAAAAAACCAGAGAAATTTTAGCCGATTCAGAAAAGAAAGAGAAAATGGTAAAGCACAACTACAGATTAGCTAAGCGATATTTTTCCCTTTCAGTATTGCGTCGTAAACTTAAAAATCTTATACGCGAAATCCTATATTTCGACTCCTGAAAACAAAATACTGCAATACGTTTTTTACTACAAAGAACACAGGACGACAACACCACTAAATTCAAAAATTAAATATCAAAATGTAAAAATACAAATCAAAGTTCAAAAATGAATAAAAAAACAAGTTACTCAAAAATACGAGCTGTTTTTATTTTCAGGGGGGAGGGAATAATTTTGCATTTTAATATGTCATTTTGCTTTTTGATTTTTAATATTTAAACTAATCATAGGGAAGAAAAACTATATTTACAGGGTTTTTTATTGTTTACCGCTAACTACACACCACTAACTACCAATTATGCCTCTTGACAAATTAGCTTAAAAGTCTATATTAATATTAGAGACTGAGTAAAGTTGATTTTAAGAGTTTTACGAAGATTGGCTTATAGTCCTGAAAGGTCAAAAAGGGTTTTTTTTGCTATTTTTTTAGAAAAAGCCCCTTGACAAATCAGATGAATATATTATTAATAAAATTCGTTCTTTGATAATTGAATAGATAATAGGTAATAGACTTTTGGACAAGCATTAAGGGCATACGGTGGATGCCTTGGCAGAAGTAGGCGATGAAGGACGTGGCT
>CAZALG010000171.1:0-5124 GCA_964485935.1 uncultured bacterium
GTCATTGGAGTAACAGGAAATACTGGCACAGGTAAGACCGAAGTTTGTAATCTCTTTGAAAAATGGGGTGCCTATCTTATATCCTGCGACGAGTTGGGGTGGGAGGTTTTAAAGGAACCCCATATAATTAAACAAATAAAAGAAAAATTCGAAGAAGCAATAGAAAAAGGGAGGGTAAACAGAGAAAAACTGGGAGCTATTGTTTTTGACGATCGAGATAAGCTAAAAACCTTTAATGAGATAGTTCATACTGAACTTCTTAAAAAACTAAAAGCAGCAATTGAGTCGTCAAGTGAAAAAATAGTGGTGGTCGACGGAGCTCTAATATTTGAGTGGCGAATCGAAAATTGGTTTGATTATATAATCCTTTTAATTTCCACTCTCGAAGACAAACAGAAAAGGCTAAAAGCCAAGGGATTAACTGAGGACATTATTCAAGGAAGACTTAACTCTCAAGGTGACAGCGATAAATTTATTAAATACTCAGATTTTATAATAGAAAATGACGGAGATTTAAACAGTTTTAAAAACAATGCTAAATGGATTTGGGATAAAATAACAAAGGGTAAAAATAACTCTTAGAAAATCTACTCGGCCTTATTTATACCTTCTTTTTTTTCTCCTTTAATATGTACGTCTACCTGTGGGAATGGAATTACTATATTGTTTTCTTTTAAGGCTTTCCATATCGCGTAACGTGCTTCACTTTCGATTACTATTTTTTTCAAAGTATTATCAGTCCAGACAGAAACCTGAAAATTCAAAGAACTTTCTCCGAAATCAGTAAAGAAAACGGTAACTTCAGGATTTTCCAAAATATTTTCAAGCTTTGATAAATTTTCAATCAACACCTCTTTAACTTTAAAAGGGTCAGAATTGTAAGAAACTCCTATAGGAACATCTATTCTGATTACCGGGTCGGAATGAGTATAGTTTATTAATTCATTATTGACCAGGTTTGTATTTGGGACTATTACTTCAACATTATTAAATGTTTTTATTATAGTTGTCCTGATGCCGACCGTCTCCACTCTTCCAAGAAGGCCGTTAACTTCTATTAGATCGTTATGAACTACGGTTTTGTCGGAAAGCAATATAAATCCGCTGATAAGGTTGTTTACTATTTCCCGAAGACCAAAACCAATACCTACACCAAGAGCTCCGATTAATACTTTAAGGGTAGTAAAATCAATGTTTATAATAGCAAAAGCAACGAGAACCCCTATTATTATGATGAAATAACGTACTAACATAGAAATGGTGTTTGTTCTCGTTGTATCTAAGAAAGGGACTTTTTCCAGGCGTGACTTTGCCGTTCTTTCGAACGCTTTAGAAAGTCTGAAAGATAAGTAGAAAATCAATATTGCGACGATAAACCCGTTTAAACTTATCTCCTTATCCCCAATGCTAATTCTCGGAGTAGAAAGGAAAAGAATAACCTCATTCATATAACCTGTTTTATGCAGAATTGCAGTCGCTATTATGATAATACCCAGTAATGTAATAAACTTCAGGTTTTTTTTGTTTTCCCTGAAGGTTACTAATAGAGACAGAGAAAGCAGAAAAATGAATGCGTAAAGAAAAAAGAAAATCATCTTTTTAAAATATTCTTGCGTAAGAAATCCAGTTTTATAGAATACAAAACTGGAAACCATTAAACAAATGGGTAAAGCTGAATAATAAACTATTCTTTTAACTTTTTCTTTTGGTTGTTTAGTGAGAAAAACTATTAATGAATAAATAAAGAGGCTACCTGCTAATGTATAAAGTACTCCCATTCTTTATTTGTTTTTAACCACTCGTGATTTTATGTAAATTTTCGGCAATTTCAGCCGTTTCCTGTGAAGTCGTAGATAGCTCTTCCACGGAAGCCGATAGTTGCTCTATAGCCGCAGATAATTCTTCGGAAGAGGCGGCATTCTCCTCGGCTATTGCAGCTATGTTTTCGAGAGCTTCCGTTATTGTGTTAACTTCCTCTTCTCCCCTTTTGTTGATTTCAGCAATCTGTCTTATTCTTTTTATTATATGATTTATTTCGGCAGCAATGTCTTTCAAGAAGTCGGCTGATTTCAAGGAAGTTTCCTTACCTTTATTAACCTCTTCCACGGTTTCCTGTGTTTTTTGCGTTACGGAAGTAATTACGCCCGAAATTTCATTTGTTATCTCTGAAATTACCCTGGTAGCTTCAGAAGATTGATTCGCCAGTTTTCTTATTTCATCTGCTACAACAGCAAAGCCCCTGCCCGTTTCACCGGCTTTTGTAGCTTCAATGGTTGCGTTAAGTGCAAGGATATTAGTTCTTTTACTTATTTCTCGCACTTTTTCCGTTATTCCCAGAATTTCTTCCGAGTATCGAGCTATTCCCTGAATGACTTCTTCCAATTCATGAATGGTATTTGTGACGTTATCCATTGCAACTCTTACTGCCTCGGAAGATTTTTTCCCTTTTCCCGAAAGTTCTGAAATATTTTCGGAGGAGCTCAAAGTTTCCTGTGCGGAATCCAGCGATTGGCGTACAACCGCAAGGGCTTTTTGGGACATTCCCGATGCAAGCTGTGATTCCTGTGCTTGTTTCTCCGAAGCGTGCGCGATTTGTTCCATGGTAGAAGAGACTTCTTCGGAGGAAGCGGTCATCTCCTCGGCGGATGCAGAGAGTTCTTCAGCCTGGGCGGATATCCTTTCGGCAACTTGACGAATTGAATCTTTGTCCTTCTCTAATTTGTTCACGAATTGGTTGAAGGAAGCGGCAAGTTCTTTGCTTTCTGAGGTCAGAAACTTTTCGGATAATCTGACATGAATATCTGCTCTGCCTTCGGCTATACTTTTCAAATTTTCTCTCAATTTGTTTAAAGGGCGGAAAAAATAATTTAACAATTCTAAAGTTCCGAGTAAGGCAATGACGGTAACAACAAGTAGGATTTTAAGTAAAGCTGACGAAAGTCTCTTTGTCACGGCAAAAGATTCTTGAAGTGAAATTCCTACTCTGAAAACTCCTATCACTTTGTCTGCTCTCATACCTCCGTAAACGGGGAAATTACAATCAAGGAGTTTCTCTTTTCCTATTTCCTTAACAGAGGTAATTGTTTCTCCTTCTTTTATTTTGACCATAATGTCTGCCGCTAATGTATCTGTTGTTTGGACTTTGCCTGTTTCCGTGAACACGTTTCCTGATAAAACGTACACTTTCAAATATAAAATGTCTTTTCTTTCAGCAAGTTCAGAAATTGATGATTCAAGAAAAGAAGGATTGTTTGCATTCAGACTGAATTCTAAAGTAGAACTAATTGAGCTCAGTATATTTTCACCTCTGCTTCGCAGGAGAGTATTGAATTCTGATTTTACTATATTATGTGCTAATATTAAAGTTAATATATTTAAAGCTAAAATTATAGCTATTAAAAGTACAGAGATCTGAACTTTTAATGAATTAAATTTTATCATTAAACCTCCTAACAATAATTTTACAAAACTTAGATTTGAATGTCAAGAGTCTAATTTATAACTTTGTCTGCTTTTCTTAGTTTTTTCTTCAAAAGAAAATAAAACGAGGTCGGATTTAACCGACCCCTTTTCCTGTCTTACTATTTAGCTTAACCAATTATGTCTTCAATTTCCCCCAAAAGCCATTCGATTTCCTCGACTGTTAAATCTCCCATGTGGGCAATTCTAAAAGTTTTTTCTTTTAAATTACCGTATCCATTCGAAAGGAAAGCTCCTCTTTTGGATAGTTCCTCATTGAGGTTTTTAATTGAAATACCTTTGGTGTTATCAATACATGTAACTGTGGGAGAAAGATTGTTCTCGTCCGCGAATAGAGCAAAGTTCTCTCTTGCCCAGTTTTGTACGATTGAAGCCATCTCAGCGTGCCTTTTAAAGCGGTTTTCGATACCTTCTTTATTTACAATTTTATCCAGTTGATAATTAAGAGCCGCTATCAAATTAAGGGCTGCTGTTATAGAAGGCTGTTTCGCCTTGTCCCAGTATTTCTTATATGCTAAAAAGTCAAAGTAGTATCCTTTATCTTCTACCTCGGTAGAACGCTGCATGGCTTTTTCGCTTACAGAGGCGACTGCCAGTCCCGGCGGTAGAGCGAAACACTTCTGTGATGATGCCACAACGTAATCGATATCCCAATCATCAACTCTTATCTCAGCTCCAGCCATCGACGAGACGGCATCAACACATAAAATTACATCGGGATATTTGCTTACTACTTCTGCGACTTCTTTAAGTGGATTCATTACACCGGTTGAAGTTTCATTATGTGTTATAAAAACAGTGTCAAATTCACCGGTTTTAAGTTTTTCGTCAATATCGCCCGGGGAAATACCTTTACCCCATTCATATTCCAAAACTTCAAATTCTTTATTGCAGCTTTTTGATATTGATGCCCACCTGTTTCCGAAAGCTCCGCATACCGAATGAAGAGCTTTTTTCTTTACGCAATTTCTAACTGCCGCTTCCATTAAACCGGTTCCAGAGCAAGTTCCTATTATGATGAAATTATCCGTAAAAAGGACTTTTTGAAGTTTAGTTACGGTTTGATCCATCAATTCCGAGGTTTCCGGCATTCTGTGACCGAACATCGGGAAATCCATTGCTTTTCTGACATCTTCCCTGACTTCAGTTGGTCCGGGAATAAATAATTTCCTGTACATCAGTCCTCCTTTCTTCCTTTTCTGATTTCTGGGTATAAAGGAAATTCTTCTGCTATTTCTTTAACTTCGCCTCTTACTTCTTGTAGCACTTTTTCGTCATCTATGTTTGTAAGAACTTTGTTAATTAACTGGGTTATTTTCTTTATTTCTCCTTCTTTTATTCCCCTGGAAGTCAAGGCAGGGGTACCAATTCTTATACCACTTGCTATAAAAGGTTTTTCCTTGTCAAACGGAATTGTGTTTTTGTTGACAGTTATTTTTGCCTTATCGAGAGCTTCTTCGGCTTGCTTACCCGTGATACCTTTACTTTTAACATCTACCAGTATCAAGTGTGTGTCTGTCCCACCGGCAACGAGTCTCCAGCCCAGCCTCTTAAACTCTTCTTCGAAAGCTTTCGCATTCAATACTATTTGATGTTGGTATTTTTTAAATTCAGGAGAGAGAGCTTCCTTGAACGCAACAGCTT
>CAZALG010000172.1:0-5066 GCA_964485935.1 uncultured bacterium
ATAAAAGGAGATAAACTTTCGATTGTAGTAGCTTTAACGAAGATTATCGACAATTCCCTGGAAGCAATGGAAGATTCACCGGAAAAAAAACTTATGTTTAAATACTCGGCAAACGAGCATGAGGCAACAATCGAAATTGCCGACACAGGCAGTGGAATATCTGAAGATGATTTACCAAAGGTGGCCGAGCCTTTTTTTACCACCAAAAGAGATAGAGCCGGATTGGGACTCTATCAAGCTGCCAAAATAATGAAAACGCAGGGTGGTGATGTTACCTTTAGTGCTAAAGAGGGAAAAGGGACAACAGTTAAAATAACTTTCAGGAAATGATTTTCTATGAATGAACGTACTGTAATGCTTGTAGATGACGACGTTTCCTTTCTTAAAAACATGAAGGCTGGCTTGGAATACTCAATTAAAAATATAAAATTGATTACACATACAAACGCTGAAGATGCCTGGGAATCTCTCGGGAAAAACGAAGTATCCTTACTTATAACGGACCAGAAATTACCGGACATGAGCGGGATTGAACTTGTTACTCTCGTTGACAAAAAATATCCTGCAATTCCAATTATTTTTATTACAGCTTATGGAACACCGAATTTAAAATACCGCGCAATGGATACAGGCGCCATTAAGTTCTTCGATAAGCCAATAGACCTAAAGGAAATGATAAGAGAAGTAGAAAAAGGGTTGAAGCTCTCGGCGGATGATTTAACCCGTATCAAAAAGATGTCTCTTGCAACAGTTCTGGAGCTTATAAGCATGGAAAAGAAAACTGCTTCCGTTGTAGTTAAAAGCGAAAAAACAAATGAAAGCGGCAGAATATGGTTTAGGGAAGGTAATTTGATAGACGCCGAATTAGATAATCTTGAAGGTATAGAAGCGGTTTTTGAGATGCTTTCTTTCGGAGATGTCGATATTGTTATAAGAGAAAGAGAACACGAGAGAGTTACTATCTTAAATGTTTCTCTTGAATATGTCTTGCTTGAAGGAATGAAGCGTTTAGATGAAAAAAAAGTAGAGGAAGAGAAAAAAGTTACAAAAGCCAAACAGGATGATGACGAAATCGAGAAAGAAAATATTGAAGCGGAAAAACTTGACAGAGCAAATAAAATTCTAAAAAAGGAATTGGGAAAAGGATTATTAGCCGCGAATATCTTTACAATTAATGGCAGCAAAACGCTTGTATCCTACAATAGTTCCCCTAAAACCGGTAAGATTTTAAATGAAATGGCTCAAAAAATAAATAAATATCTAAATGAAATGGAATTGCCTTCTGTAAACAAATATTATATTATGGACCTTGCTGACAACAAAACCTTAATAATAATAACATTTAGAGAATACCGATGGGCGATACTTGTAGATAGTCGGGAGTTAAAGCTCGGTCTTCTCATTAATTTAATTCTGCCAAATATAATAGAGATGATTTAATAAAAAGGAGAATATATATTCAATGGGAAATAAGTGGAAAGCGTATAAAGACCTTGCCTGGACCGAATCGATTGTTTGCTCTCCAAAAGACGCGGCCAAAGAGGTAGAGTTATATATAAAAACGATTAAAGAAAACTCAGGAGCAAAAGCAAAAACACTGCTTCATTTAGGATGCGGTTCCGGAATCTACGATTACACGTTTAAAAAACATTTTAAAGTAACCGGGGTTGACATCAGCGAAAAAATGCTTGAGATTGCGATAAAACGTAATCCTGAAGTGGATTATCATCATGGTGATATGCGAAAAGTAGAACTGGGAGAGAAATTTGATGCAGTAATCTTACCTGAATCCATTGGCTATATGACAACAACGGATGATCTAAAAAAGGCGATCAAATGCGCAAATAAACATTTAAAGCCCGGAGGAGTTCTTCTAACTTGCGCCAATATCAAAGATACGTTTAAATCGAATAACTTTGTATATACCGGGAAAAAAGAAGATATAGAAATCACAATTTTTGAGAACAATTATATACCTTATAATAACGATTCGATCTGCGAGGCAACAATCATCTATTTAATAAGAAACAA
Organism: uncultured bacterium; assembly: GCA_964485935.1. Lineage (GTDB taxonomy): Bacteria > Hydrothermota > UBA3072 > UBA3072 > UBA3072 > JAFGHJ01. The sequence continues at coordinate 2,032 of CAZALG010000172.1, forward strand.
AGGGAAGTTAGAAACTTATACTGATGTGCATACATTAGGTCTTTTTGATAAAAAGACCTGGTTGTCTCTTTTAAAAGAAGAAGGATTTGAAGTTAAAGAAATAAAAGAAGAGCATTTTTACGACGAATATATGTTGGAAAAAGGGGAATATCCTCTCCATATTTTTGTTTGTATAAAACAATTATGAAAATTAAGAATTTCTTTTCTAAATCTTTTCCATGGTGTAAAAAACCTACTTGACAATACTGTAAGAGTTTTTTATTCTCTTTCAACAGAAAAAATACTTAACAGGAGGCATTAAATTTGAAACTGTTAAATAGAACAAATTTACGCTTAATAATATTATTATTCTTATTTGTTTTTGTGCTGAATTCTTGTAATCAAATACCAAAATCAGCCTATAGATGGGATCCAACATTAAAGAAGGTAAACGGTAGATTACTCGATGTTCTAAATGATTTGCCTTTAGGAAATTACAAAGATGGTATAGGGTATCCGAAACGGAATAAAAACGAATTAGTCCTTACCAACGCTGAGGAACTTTCGGCTTTTATTACTCGCCAAAGAGAAGGAGAAGATTCTAAAGATAATCTTGCTGCTGAAGCACTTGCAATTTACAAAGAAGAAAACAACAATATCAATAGTTTTGTTTACGCGGCTCTTTTGAAATCCGGTGAACCTAATATTGAAAAGGAGAAATATTTTTCTGTTTTAATGAGTGGGATATTCAACCGCAGTGCTTCAGGAACATTTTTAACTTTTTGCAGCAGAGAAATTAAGGGTCTATTACCGGAATCTGAAGAATACCGTATTTATTATATTCATGGAGGAGCCGAAAATCCTCAGGCATATATGGCCATGATAGGTCTTGATTATATTGTCCTCGCAGCCAGGAAAAAGAATTTATACCTGGAAATAGCGTTACCGGCACAACATGACCAGATGCTCGAAAGAGCAATAAGTGATTTTTCCGGTTGCGATATATATTCGCCAAATTGTGACTTAGTGCCTTTTGATGCTTCCGAATTAGATGTCACCTGGAAAGAACACCCGGTTCTAAATAAAATAGTAATGGCGCATAATTCTTCAGAACTGGATATTGTTAATTTCGACGAAATTATAAAAGGAGATTAACTCTTTTAAAATTAAGGAGAAAAACTAATGGATTTGCGTAATTTTCTTAAGAGTAACGAAGTCGTAATATTAGACGGTGCGATGGGGACTGAATTGGATAGACGCGGAGCCCTAGACAAATGTGCCAGTAACTTAACATATCCCGAAATAGTAGAAGCAATCCATCGAGATTACCGTAATGCCGGAAGTAACGCCGCCATCTCCAATACTTTTTCTATGACCCGCGTTTACATCGAAACCCATAATCTAAAAATAGATGTAGAAGAAGTTAATCATTCGGGTGTAAAATTAGCAAGAAATGCCGTCGGAGAAGACGGATACGTTCTGGGCGATATCGGTCCCACAGGACAAATGCTCGAACCGTATGGGACCTATAAAGAAGAAACCCTTTATGATACCTTCAAAGAACAGGCTTCCATCCTTTCAAGCGGCGGAGTTGATGGTTTTATCATCGAAACAATGTTCGACCTTAGAGAATCACTCTGCGCAGTTAGAGCCTGTAGGGAAGTTTCCCAAATTCCGGTTATTGCCTCGATGTCATTCCAGACAGCAAAAAACGGAGGAAGAACAATGATGGGAAATTCCGCCGAAGAATGCGCTACACGACTGACTGAAGAAGGAGTCGATGCACTTGGTGCGAACTGCGGTGATTTAAGTCCTAAGGAGATGACAGAAGTGGTTTCTATCATGAAAAATTTTACGTCTTTACCCATAGTCGCCCAACCTAACGCGGGTAAACCGAAAGTTGAAGGGGAAAAGGTTTTCTATATGGAGCCGGAATTATACGCAAAGCAAACACTGGAATGTTACAAAGCCGGAGCCAGTATCATAGGAGGCTGCTGCGGAACAACACCGGAGCACATAAGAATCCTTTCAGAATTGATCTCAAGAGAAAACAATAACACAACAAAAAAATAGGAGGAACAAATGGTAAAACAATTTAGAATGATCTTATTCGGTTTTCTGATATTCTTAAATTTTTCTTTGAAAGCTGCAGATTTTATTTTTCAATCATCAACCGATTTAAATGGAGATAAAGTACCCGAAGAAGTTAGTTTGAGGAATATTGGTGAAATAACTGAATTTTGTTTGGAGATCTCCGGAAAAAAGATACAAGGTAAATTCGATGAAGAACCTTCAGATGGATTTATTATTATCGATATTGATAAATATGATAAATATAAAGAAATAGCCGTACACACACCCGGACCAAGCAGCGACGATGAGTATTTTATCTACTGGTATGACGGAGAAGCCATCCACAAAACAGCCCACATTTCAAGATGGCCTGAATTTTTGGGGAATGGAATTGTCTATGTGAATGGCTGGGTAGATTTTTGGCAATGCAGAGATAAATACGTTCTTAACAATTCAACAAGGGAATTGGAACGTGTACCGCAATTTGCGTATTATGTAGGGGTAAAAGCAACGGTAAAAAACAGCTTCCCAATATTCAAAGATAAAGAGTTAAAAGAAAAAGTGGCATTGCTGAGCAAAAATTCTGAAATAGAAATATTACTATGTGATATGGATTACCGAGAATGGAGCGATTATATATATCTTATAAAGGCTAAATCCAAATTGATAGGCTGGGCATCAAATCAAGATATATACAATAATTTGGAAGGACTCCCTCTAGCAGATTGATTGCTGAATTTTTTAGTTTTTACTCTGTGGACTCTGTGAGATTATTTTAAGGTGGTTGGGAACAACAACATAAAATTTTTCCTTGTGGTCTCTGTGCCTTTGTGTGAGATAAATTTTTTAGCCTTGAATTTTTGCAAAACAATACTAAAATAACATAAACTTTTTTCAATTTGCCCGCCGCTTTTAAAAGTCGAAATAGGGAAACGATAAAATTAAGGAGGAAAACATGGATTATAAGCTCTCAGAAGAAGAAC
>CAZALG010000173.1:0-4894 GCA_964485935.1 uncultured bacterium
GGCGATTAATTTATCCAGATTGCTCTTTATCTTTAAAGTATATTTTCCGTCTTCGTTAATTGTGTAACCAACCATTATATCCACAGGATTAGACGAAAGAACACTTTTAATACTTGCCGCGATTTTATCTTCATTATCAATTAAATCCAAGGCAAGATTAGAAAGCTGTAAATGCAAAGTCCCGCCTGCTCTACCTACCCTGTCAAAAGAAAGATCTCCGTCAAGATTATAAGTGCCTTTCGCGTTGCTGACTTTTAAGGCTTTTATGCCTTCCCCTAAGATAAATGGTATATTCTTTGCTTTAAAATCGAACTCAGCAGATTTTTCTCTGTTTTCTCTTTTATCTATAAAACCAGCCCACTCTACTTCCTCACTGCTTTTGGTCCTTTTAATTGAAAAAGTGGTCGGGTTATGCAATAGATTCGGATCGCTTGTTATATCGCTCGCTTTTACTATATAAAGATTTCGTTCTTGGTTACTGCCAAGAGAAACGTCCAGATTCTGAAGCCAGAACTTCGGGATTGCCACACAGGGATAAGTAACGTCTCGACCATAATCCCTTAAAACCAAATTTCTCCCTTCTTTCCTTTTTATCATAGGTTTTAATTTTTCAAAGTAATAATTCCACCTTTTAAACTTACCGTTTATCTCGCCAAGATACTTCTCCATGTAAGGGTCGAGAATCGCACTGGCAATTCCCCCTACCGTCTCAGGAGATTTGATAAAAGAAGAGAGATGCGCCAAATCGTTACTTATGCTCGTACTAACGCTTTTTTTATCCTCATTCGCCATATTCAAATCTGCTTTTAACTTATTGAAGGAACCCGTGAGATTCTCTTCCGTCAACTTAATCTTTTTATATGTGTCATCGACCATTTTATAAGCGGTCAATGCTTGATCAGCGGTTTTTATGTTTTTTATATCTATCGCCTTTACCGGCTCTATCAATTTCGGCAGATTTTCCAGGTCTTTCTTTTGCTCCCTTAAAGTTTTATCCCACTCTCCTTTGAGATTCAAATACTTACCTGGTAATTCCTCCAGAAGTTTAGGAGATTTGATATTTGCCATTTCCTTCTTTATAACATCCGCCACGACCTCCCCCGCGTCCTCCATAAAAGCACCCACAAAAGACTCCTCTTCTCCCTCGCCCATCTCCCCCGCTTTCGCAGCACTAACACCGGGAAGGGCTCCGGAGGTTTCTCTTTCCGTATCCCATCTGATTTCCTGCAATTTTACATTGTTGATAACGACTTTGTTTCTTACGAGCTGCTGGAGATCGAGCTGCACATCGACCTCTCCCAGTTCGAATAGATTGCGGAAAGGCTTTCTGCTGTTAGCTACTTCGAGAGATTGAAAAAGAAGGCGTCCTTTTAAAATCTGTAAATCCAGACCCGTCATATCCGCTTTTGCCTCGAATATAGTTTCAAGATTCCTTTCTATCGCTCGCTCAACAATCCTATCCATAAAAACTATGTTGAAGACTACTACTGCAATAAGAAAAATCAGGATAAGAGCCAGCTTACCCCGTAAAACAAAACCTTGATTACCTTTAATGCTCTTCGAAATACTTTTAAGTCTCGTTATATCCTTTTTATCAAGGGTTTCCTTTAATTTATATTTACCTTCCGGATCCCTTGTAAAAACTTGATTTATATAATTTCTGTACTCGTGTATATAGAGTTTGCTAAGGATTTTTTTTCTGAATTGTTCCTCTGTGAACGTTCCCTTAAATAGTTTCGGTATCTTTTTCTCTTCACTCATATAACTTACCTGATGTTATCGTAAAACCTAACGGCAGAGCCAAATTTGTTTTTAATTCCTACCAGTATAGGTTGTTTTGTAACTGCTTTAACAAATTTATTATTTGCTATTTTCTCTCTCACCCTATCGCGATAAACATCGACCAGATACTTCGATACAAAGTAAATCGGCAAAAACATTACCAACCCCACTACCAAACCACCCATAACAATAGAATTATAATATTTTGTCATATAAAAGAACGGGCTGTTGAAAAGCTTAGTAAAAAAATCACCCAGAGAGGAAACTGTGAGAATAGCGAATCCTATTTTATCAAGGAACGCATCCAGAAAATCAAGAAACAGACTGAAAACGGCCAAGAAGACCATTTCTACTGCTTGATTTAGCTTAAGAAAGAAGGTTAGAGTAAACAGGGATATCCAGAAAAGGTTTGTTTTGGGTACAAGGGCAAGAAGAAAAGCAAAAGATATTGCCAGCGCGACCTGCGATGTTTTCTTATTCGAATTTATTGCCACAAAAACTTTCGCGAACCAGGTAATAATCATAATAAAAAAAACCTTAGATATTAAGTGTACGAGTTTTTATAAGCTTGTCAAGGAATTTTAATCAGAATCCAGAAGCCAGGAGTCAGAAGCCGGAATCCCTACCCCCATCCCAAAAATTTATTTAGCCACTAAGTCACTAAGACACAAAGCCACCCACATCCCAAATTATTATCTTGATTAAAAACAAAGCCACATTCCACAAGTATTTTTGCTTTAATTCTTAATTCTTGACTTAGCAATCAATCACCGAAGAATAATCGCTTTTTCTCTGTAAACTTTCTCCCCTATCTCCACTCTGACAAAATAAATCCCGCTATCTCCATTCCATTTTAGATTATAATTACCAGCAGGGCTAACTCTATCCATAAGTTTTCTCATTTTCTGCCCAAGAATATTGAAAATTTCAACCTTAACTTTTTTACTTTCTGTAAGAGAGAATTGGACGTTAATTCCGGAATTTGCATTAAGGATTGAAACTCCTTCCTTTAAAATTTTATTTTCCTCGATTCCTGAACTCCCGGTAAATCTGACGATATAAAGACCATCGGATTGACACGCAGCATAGGCAATAGTGTCAACAACATAGATTGCCCAGGGACTACTTTCCTCCGTATAGTAGAATCCGATTTCCGACGGATTAGTTGGATTAGAAACGTCTATTACACGCAGACCTCCAGAGCCATCCGCAACATAAGCAAAGGTGTTAACAACATGTAGGTCATGGGCATTTCCCCCTGTATCGTAGGATCCGATTTCTACAGGATTGGTAGGGTCGGATACGTTTATTATTCGAAGACCCCCGAGTTGATCCGCGACATAGGCAATAGTATCAACAACACAAACTCCCCAGGCCCAATCCTCAGTACCACAGGATCCAATCTCTGACGGATTGGTCGGGTCGGATACGTTTATTATACACAGACTATCTTCAGCCGCAACATAGGCAAGAGTGTCAACAACCTGAATATCCCAGGTCCTATCACTTGTATAGCAAAAACCAATCTCTGACGGACTGGTCGGGTCGGAAACATTTATTATTCTAAAACTTAGTCCACCCACCATATAAGCGAGGGTGTCAACAACCTGAACACTCAAGACATATGTATCGTAAAACCCGATTTCTGTAGGATTGGTCGGATCGGAAACATTTATTATACACAGACCACTGTCTCCAGCCGGCAGATAGGCGAAAGTATCGGAAACATAAATTTGCCAGGGTCTCCCCTCAACATCGCAGATTCCAATCTTTTCCGGAGTGGTAGGGTCAGAAACATCCATTATACGTAGACCATCCCAGTAATCGGCAATATAGGCGAGGGTGTCAACAACATAAACATCATAGGCACACCCCCCCTCTGTATCGTAGGATCCAATCTCCGATGGGTTGGTCGGGTCGGATACATTTATTATACTAAGACCATCAGAACCAACCGCCACATAGGCGAGTGTGTCCAGTACCTGGATACTATTAGACCCTGCAACGCAGGATCCAATCTCTGACGGACTGGTCGGGTCGGATACGTTTAATATACGAAGACTAGAACCAAACCCCACATAGGCGAGGGTATCAACTATCCGAACACGTCTCGTACGCAGTCCCGCGTAAGATCCAATCTCTGATGGATTGGTCGGGTCGGATACATTTATTACACGAAGACCATTATTATCATCCGCAAGATAGGCAATAGTATCGACAACATAAACATCAAGGGCCTGCCAAACTGTATCGTAGAACCCGATTTCTGTCGGGTTGGTAGGGTCGGAAACATTTATTATTCTAAAACCATCAAAAAAGCTAACCACATAAACCAGGGTATCAACAACTTGAATACGGTAGGCAAAATATCCCTCGTAGGATCCAATCTCTGACGGACTGGTCGGGTCGGATACATTTATTAAACGAAGACCATAGCCAAAATCCGCAACATAGGCCAAAGTATCAACAACACGGATACCAGAAGCATCTCCATCGGTATCGTAAAACCCTATTTCTACCGGGTTAGTCGGATCGGAGACATCTACCACGCGCAAACCGGCGGAAGTACTCGCAACGTAGGCGAGGGTATCAACAACATATATATCTCGAACTCTTCCGGGACATTGAACTTCACCTAATAAAATTGGATTCATTGGGTCTGACACATCCAGAACACATAAATTCCTTCCATCACCTATATAGGCAAGTGTATCTCTTGCGGAATCAACAAAAGCCGCGTAACATTCACCGCCGAACCATCCACCCACAAGCTCACAATTAAGTGAATCCCCCCTGAGTTTTCCACTCAAAGTACTAAATTCAGGATTAAATTTTTCACCGCTTTGCATTGGAGTTTTCGAAAATACATTGATGCCTACAAAGAAAATAATCAATATAAAAGTAATCTTAATAAAAAGTTTCATAAACCCTCCTTGTTTTTAATAATTACAATAATCTCTGTTATGCAAATATATTATTAATTTATTTCTAAATGTCAACTGAAATTAGCCGCAAAGGCATTAAAATAGTCACGAGTCACCAGTCATATGTAACGAGTCGCCCCCTCAATACACAAGAAAAAAAACAACAAATCACCCAAATAGCACGAATT
>CAZALG010000174.1:0-4855 GCA_964485935.1 uncultured bacterium
ATATCCTCCTCAAGATATTCAAGGGCTTTTATTTATTTGAATTACAAATTCTACATGCTCTACATGTAAAAATGGTGTGAGGAGTTGAGTTTAGCGGTAAGAGGATGGCGGTCGGCGGATAGCGGAACGGCTGTGTGTGTATGTTAGGATTTCAATATTGACAAAAAGTGGCTTTGTTATTATAATCACAAAGTGAGGTAGAAAATTTTGAATAAATCAGAAGTTCCGGATGAAGTTATAAACAGGTTATACATATATGCGCGATGCCTTGAAGGCTTTCGGGAAGAAGGCAAAGAAAGTTTCTCCTCGGAAGATATTGCAAACAGATTAAATATAAAACCAACTCTTGTACGGAAAGATTTTTCATACATAGGCACGATGGGAAAACGCGGCGTAGGATACAACACAATAGAGGTTCTTGAAGAAATAAAGCAAGTCGCTTTCCCCAGTAAAGAAAGAAAGGTTGCGTTAATAGGAGTGGGTAAACTTGGCTCGGCGCTACTAAACTTTTACGGATTCAAAACTCAAGGTTTCAAAATCGCTTTAGCGTTTGACAAAGATAGAAGGAAAATAGGAAGCAAAATCAGAGGCATTAAGATTGACGATATTGCTGATTTTAAACAGAAAGTCAAAAAAGAAGCTATAAAAATAGTAATAATTGCAGTTCCTCCGGAGGAAGTGGTTAACGTAATAAAAGAAATAAAAAAATCTACCATTGAAGCTGTATTAAATTTTACGCCTTCTTATCTTTCTTCTCTCAATAATTTCTCTAATCATTTCATTATTAGAAATATTGACCTTTCCTCAGAATTAGCGCGTCTTAGTTACTACCTTTCAGAAAAAGAAAACAGTTGAGAAAAAACAAACCGATTTAGTACTAACTTCAATAGAGTGTTTATTTAAGCGAAAGAGAACATTCAGAAACTATTATTCATCAAAAGAAAAGGATTTTTCTTTAAAAAGTTTTATACATTTTTCCACCACTTCCTTATCATAAAGTATTTCACTGTCTTCAGCGAGACTTTTAAGAGTATCTTCGAAGCTGTATGGGGGGCGGTAGGGTCTATTAGACGTAAAAGCTTCAAATACATCCGCTACAGCCAGAATTTTTGCTTCCAAACGAATTCCTTCCGCAGTAAGTCCTTCAGGATAGCCTGAGCCATCCAGGCGTTCGTGGTGTTGCAGAACAATCTCTGCTACAGGGCCCGGGAAATCGACAGATTTTAGTATTTCGTAACCCTCTTTAGGATGAGTTTTTATTAAACTCATTTCAAGTTTATCCAATTTTGAAAGTTTGTTAAGTATTCCTGCCCGGATGTGAATTTTTCCTATATCATGGAGAAGGCTTGCCATTCTAAGAACCTCAAGTCTTTCTTCGTTAAGTCCCAATTCTCTACCCAGGGCTACTGCAAGTTCCGCCACTCTTTTCTGATGTCCTGCAGTATAAGGGTCTCTTTTTTCAACTACAGAAGAAAGAGCTTTTACAGTACCGTCTAAAAATTTCTGGACTTTTTCTAAGCTCTCTTTCAATTTCTTTTTGTTTTTACTGCTCTCTTCTTCTAACTCTATTCCGTGAAAAGCAAGACCCAAATCATCCGAAACTTCTTTGAGCAAATTTTTCTCTTCGGCGTTTGGAACAAATCCATCAGGATGTGAAATTGCCATTGTTCCGTAAATTTTATTCTCATAGATCATCGGGCTTATCGTTATTCCTCCCGGACAGCTTTCCCGAAAAGAGCATTTCTGGCAAATTTCTTTAAGCTCGGTAAAAGTTTGAATTTCTGAAGTCGTTACTGCTTTTTTAACACAATTGAGCTTACTATTGCCTTCAGCGTCTTTTAAGTGTTCCAGGAAATTTATCCCGGAACCGGCTTTCTCTATCTTTGCTATACTTGTATCATCGTTGAGTAAAGCTATCCATGCAGCAGCATACTCATTGGTCTTTACGAAATTCTTGCAAACCTTTTTCATTAATGCCGATTTGTCTTTTTCCCTGGCTATGAGTTGGGTAATATATCTAACTGAATTGAGAACTTTATTAAGATGTTTTATTCTTTCTTCTGCCTCCTTTTTCTTTCTTCTCATAGCGGCTTCTTCCAATTCACGCTGCACGGCAGGCACCAGACGTTCCATTTTACCCTTTGTAATGTAATCATGGGCGCCTTTTTTCATTGCCTCTGCAGCTACATCTTCACCTATAACGCCGGAAACCAGAATGAAGGGAAGGTCTGGAGCTTTCTCCTGTGCTAGTTTTAATGCCCCCAGACCGCTGAAGCGAGGCATAGAATAATCAGAAATGATAAGGTTCCACTTTCCCTTCTCAAGTGCTTTTACCATTGCCCCCTCTGTTTCGACTCGCTTCCAATTAACATTATAACCTCCCTTCTTAAGCACAAGCGTTATCAACTCGGTATCAACTTTTGAATCCTCTACAATCAGTACCTGAATAGTTTTTCTCACCTTTAACCTCCCTTCGGCATTGGTTCATTCAAAAGCAACCAATACATACCAAGATTTCGTACGGCTTCTGAAAATTGGGCAAAATCTACGGGTTTACGAACATAGCTATTTGCGCCCAACTTGTAACCGTTAGCAATATCCTGTTCTTCTCTTGAAGAGGTAAGAATAACCACTGGCAGATACTTGGTTTGTTTGTTTCCCCTGATTTGTCTTAAAACCTCTATACCGTCCACTTTTGGCAACTTTAAATCTAGCAGGATAACAGCAAATTGTCTGTCAGGTTTTACTCCCGAATACTTCCCTCTGTGAAATAGACAGTCTAACGCTTCTGCTCCATCCTGAACCACGATTATATCATTCACAATATTCTGTTTTTTTAGTGCCCGACGGGTCAACTCTACGTCGTCCGGATTATCTTCTACGAGGAGAATATCTCCTTTAGTTCTTTTGTTCATTTCTCACCGCCTTTTTCTTTTCTTTCATTTTACTCCGAGTGTAAAATAAAATGTTGCCCCTTTTCCTTCGCCTTCGCTCTTTGCCCATACTTCTCCAGAATGTTTTTCAATTGCGCGTCGGACATTCGCAAGACCGATGCCTGTGCCTGAGAAATTTTCTGAAGAGTGCAACCTTTGAAAGGGTTTAAACAATTTATTCACATAATCCATATCAAAGCCAACGCCATTATCTCTAACATAGTACGCCTTTCTACCTTCTTTCTCCTCTACGCCAAATTCTATCTTCGCTTTCTTACAATCTTTCGTAAACTTCCAGGCATTCTCCATCAGATTGTTTATTGCAATTCTCAATAATTGAGAATCACCTTGAACAGTCTGCCCTTTACAAATTATAAACTGCACCTTGCGATCAGGATCTCTTTCTTTTAGCTCTTCTGCCGCCTCTTTTGCTAACTCGCTTAAATTTACAATTTCCCAATTCGTCTTCTTTCGAGTAGTTCTGGATAATGACAACAAATCATCTATAAGCTGCCCCATTTGCTGGCTTCCTGCCCGAATACGTTCAAGAAAATGAATTCCTTCTTTATTTAATTTATTAGCATAATCTTCAAGCAAAACATGGCTGAACCCATCAATAGCCCGCAGAGGTGCCCGTAGGTCATGAGAAACAGAATAAGCAAAGCTTTCTAGTTCCTTACGGGATCTTTCAATCTGAATTGTCTTTTCCTTTAATTGTTCATGACGTTCTACAAGCTGCTTATCCCTTTTAACAACACGGATAGTCTGAAAAACAATCAATCCCATCAGACTTCCAATCAAAAGGATAAACCAGGGTTGCTTCCAGAAAGGAGCCATTACGGTAAAGTTTAAAACAGCAGCAGTGGAATCAATATTAAAATCTGTGTCCCTTGCCCTGACTTCAAATCGGTAACTACCATTTGCTAATCCTAAAAATTGCTTCGTATTATCTCGACTGAATGCTGACCAGGGGTTATTATTTAAACGATAGGAGAAAGCAAGTTCCTCCGGAGGAGTAGTATTCCAAATATCCTTCCCCTCCCATGAAATAAAAGTATTGCCTTCAGTTCCTACTTTTTTTAATCCAAATGTTATTTTTGTATCGGGAGCTAAATGACCTTTTTTATAACGTATGGCTTTGAAGCTGGGAAAGGATTCCTTGCTAAAATTCTTCCCCGATAAACCTCGAAAGTACCATTCTCTTGAGGAAAGGTTTATCCAAAGAGCACCCTCAGAGTCTTTTTTTAACATCCCTGCCTCCAGTGGAATAGAAAAATGGTTGGAGAATATATCTGAAGTCCAGTCTTTACCGTCAAACGCGCTTATACCTTTATCGCTGGAAGCCAGTATATTTCCTTCCCAACTCAATATAGACGAAACAGTATTTGATGCGAGACCATCATCAACAGTATAATGATTCCATTCCTTCCCATCAAAAAAATACAAACCATCTCCATGTTTTGAAACCCACAATTTATTTTGCGGAGTAGCATATATATAAATAACCCAGGAACCAGAAAGGTCTTCAGGATCCTCAACAATTGTTGACTTTACTCCATCAAACCGGGAAAGGTTCATCCCTCCAATCCAAATTGTTCCATCTGATGTCTGGTCTATCGTGTAATTAACTCGGTGTGTTAATTCTCGAGGGTAAGTAAAGTGGTTCCATTGCTTCTTTCCGTCTTTGAGTTTAAAGTGCTTTATTCCTCCTTCATATCCGGAAAATTCGGTGCCCGATCCAAATAACATTGAACTATCCATCAAATCACAAACAGCAAGATATCCTACACCCCAGCTAAGATTAGAATGAATTTGTTTTACCCACTTATCATCTTTAAAATAAGCAGTATCAGCCACACCTTTATGGCTCCCTGCTGCCCAAAGTCTTCCGTCTTTGCTTACCTTTAAAACCACTGGTGTTT
>CAZALG010000175.1:0-4832 GCA_964485935.1 uncultured bacterium
CTTTTACTCGAAACTCGTAACCCGAAACTATAATTCACTCAAAGACACAAAGAACACAAAAAAAAACAAAAAACATCTTGATAATCCTGTAAATCTGCGTCAAATTATCGTTGGGGGGTTGAAAATTTCTTATGTTAGAGTAAAATTAAGTTTATGAAAGATTTGAACTTTTTTGTTGCAAATTTTATTAAATCAATAATGAACCATAAATTATACGAAAAGGTATCTGAAACGACAAAGGAATTTATAGAAAAATCTTACCTCAATTTACAGAAAGCTCAGGAAGAGGTAGGTCCCGTAGTCTTAATAATCAATGAAGATAAAATTATGAACGATTCAAAAGTATTACATTCTGATCCCAAAAGTCTCACCTCCATACCCCTCTTCCTATACCGTAACGGATTAAGATCTCTAACATTTCTCGAAGGAATAAGCGAAGAAGAACTTGAAGCGCTTGTAAAAATAATTGCCAGCAAAGAATATTCATCTCAAATAGGTCTATTAGAAGATTTGTGGGAATCAAAATTTCCCCACATAATCTACCACGCCGTAGAAAAAACAAAAGGTCTTGAGGAATACGAAGACGATATGAAACCCCCTTCAGGAATAAACAGTCAGGATGTTACCATACTTCCGGTTACAGTAAAGAAAAAAAATCCTTCAAAAAAGATTAAACAGGAAATAGGTCTCAAATATGAACAAAAAGTTTCAATTAACAGAGAACACGCTTCTTATCTGCTAATTGAAAGCATAAAAGATCTTCTTCTCTATGAAACAAATCACAGAAAAAGAAAAAGCATCTATTTGATTTTGAAAGATTCAATTCCTAAATTTCTTCAAGCCGGGAATCTTTCCGCCCTATATCAGACAAAAAAACTTATTGAAAACAGAAAAGAAAATAAAACTGAGTTTGTAAAGATTCTAAATAAAATAAAAGAAGTTATAACCTCAAAAGCTGCTCTACAGTTATACATTCATGCATTAACTTCCTCTGATTCAAATAAAACAAAAAACGAGGCAGCAGAGCTACTTGAATATGTCGGAATTGAGGCTGCAGATGAATTGATAAACGAATTGGAGATCTCAAGCGATTTTATTGTGAAAGACTCAATAATTTCTTTGTTAAAAAATATTTTCTCCGGACACAAAGAGGAACTCGAAGTCCGCCTTGTCAATTCTACTGGAAAGACGTTTGCCAATCTATTACTCATTATAAAAAAACTAAAAGACCCATATTTCATTCCCTGCTTAAAAGAACAATTCGAAAAAAAGAATTTACCTCAAATAAAAGAAGTCCTCTTTTCCTTATTATCAAGGAAAGATATGGTTAAATACTTAGATCATCCTAATCGCTCAGTTAGAATTATTGTCCTCGAAAAGTTAAAAGCAATTTGGACTCCAGAAGAATTCGAAATTATTCGAAACCGAATAATGTCCAGAAGTTTCTGGCGCCTTTCTAAAGATGAAATGAAAGCGCTGTTACAATTACTTTCCACTCTTAAAACTGATGATACAATAAAAATTTTCGGCACAATACTCCGTAAAAGGCATTTCTTCAGAGAAAAAATTTATGATATAAAAAAAATGGCTCTTGAGGCTCTAGCTAATATAAAGGACGATAAAGCAGTTGAACTTATATCGCAATACAGAAATTCAAGAATTTTAAAAGAAACAGTAGCAAAAATTTTAAAGAAAAATGAAACAGACTGATATAAGGAATCTCATACTATATTTTTCTTCTTCGATACATATAGCAAAGGTTTTTCAAACCAAAAGTCAAACCCTCTATCAGCATGCGAAAAAAATGCATCAATTCTTAGAAGATCTTTTTAAAGAATTAAAAAAGATAGAACTGTCAGTCTCCGCCAATCATCTATTTTTCAATGATGAGAGAGCAAGCGTGGAAATGGGAATAGTAGGTAGATACAGGTCTTTAATTCACGATTTAAAAACTTTATCGATCGGGTCAATTTCATTCATCAAGCTACCTGAACTCGAGGAGATTGTTTCATTTTTGTGCTGTCTTGGCACGCATCTTGCTTCGTCGAAACATTCCTTTGAACAAATCTCTGATAGCTTAAAAAAAGATGGGGTCAAATCTATAAAAATAACCCGTATAGAAGACTCAAATCAGATAGATGGAATTCTACGCTCCATAAGAAAAGAAGCTCTTTCAAGTCTTCTTGAATCAATAGGTTATTTAAAACAAATCACCATCGAAGAAGAAGCAAATATTTTTGAAGCCCGGCGAATAGTAAGGAAATTCACGGAACTTCTTTTTCAAGAAAGAAGCTATCTCATTGCTTTAACAATAATTAAAGATATCGGTTCATATACTTTCAATCATTCCGCGAATGTCTGTATACTTTCAATTGCTATGGGCATTGAATTGGGGCTTTCCAGAAAAGATTTACTCGAGCTGGGAATAGCAGCACTATTTCACGATTTAGGGAAAATAGACATTCCCGGTGATATTTTAAACAAGCCAGATACACTTACCAACATTGAATATGAGAAAATCAAACAGCATCCTTACCTTTCCGCAGAAAGAATAATTTTCCTGAAAGGAATAGAAGAAGTACCTGTCTTTGCTCTCCGTGGCGTACTTGAACATCATATCGACTACTCCGGTGCCGGATACCCCGTTGTAAGCACAAAAAAACCAACTCTCTTTGCCCGTATAATACGAATAGTCGACTCTTACGACGCAATGACAACACCCAGAATTTACCAAAACGTAAGAGGTCCTTTTGAGGCGCTTAAATACATAGTACAAAGTAAAGGTATTTACGATCCTTCCTTAGTCAAAATATTTCTAGACATTATGGGAATATATCCACCCGGAACAATAGTTCTTCTAAAAGGAGACATGAAAGGGGTTATGATTTCGGAAAATGAAGTCGCGGTGGTAGAAAAGGGTAAAATTGCAAAAAGCGCACCTAAGGAATTGACAGTTATTAAAGCTTTATCTCCTAATGAGGTGGATTTCGATGCTGCCGCCATATTAACAGCAGTAGCTTCCGACAATCCTAAATAATTACCGCGGACTTTTTCTCTCTATCATCTGTTAAACTTTTAATTTTTGAACAACAACTCACAATGTATGATTCCTGACTAGATTACTTTTTTTAGCCCCTCTGTTAACAAAAAAATGTTTATTTCATTAAAAACACAAAAAACGGATTTTTAACAAATTTCAAATAATATATAAAAAAACCCTTGACAGATAGGTAAAAATGCTTAAACTTCCTATGTAACAATAAAAGGAGGGTATTAATGAACAAGAAAGAATTAATTGATGCAGTTGCAAAAGATTGTGGGTGCAAAAAATCTGAAGCTAAAACAATGACAGAAAGTCTCATCAACAACGTCATAAAGGCTTTGAAAAAGAAAGATCGTGTGGTTATCGTAGGCTTTGGAGTTTTTGACGTGAAGCACAGAAAAGCAAGAATTGCCAGGAATCCCCAGAAACCGAATCAGACAGTTAAAGTTCCTGCCCGAAATGTTCCTGTTTTCCGTGCAGGTAAAAGCCTGAAAGACGCTGTAAAGTAGTAAAAAAGTAAAATATTTAAAGATCTGGAACAACAAATAATCCAAACTCTTAGAAAAAACAGAGCTTGGATTGGGGATGATACAACTCAAATCAGCAAGGACCAGATCGTGAGTACAGACTCATTTATAGAGGGAGTGCATTTCACTCCCTCTATTTTTTCTCCTTACAATATTGGCTATAAAGCTCTAGCATCCGCCTTATCTGACATTGCGGCTTGCGCGGGTAAACCAACATGGTATTTTCTAAACCTTGGAATCAAAAAAAATCAAACAATAAAAGAAATCAAAGACATTTTCCGCGGGCTCCAATATCTTGAAAAGAAATATTCAGTTAAATTACTTGGCGGAGATACAGCCAGGTCTCCTTTCTTATTTCTCAGTATTACAGTCGGAGGAACAGCAAAAAAACCAATCCCCCGCTGCCGGGCAAAAAAAGGTGATAAAATCTATCTTACGGGCAATATTGGCGGATCAATTATGGGCTTTATTGCTCTTCAAAAAAAGATAAAATCTACCATAACTAAATACCACTTGACTCCGGAAATAAGATGTAAAGAAGCTTTGAAACTTACTAGAAAATATCGCATAAATTCTATGATAGACATATCCGATGGTTTACTAATAGATTCCAATCACTTAGCCCGAGAAAGCAACAAAAAGCTCAATATAAACTTTAAAGAAATTCCTATTTGTCCAGAGTGTAAAAGATTTGCCGAAAAACATTCCCTAGACTTAAAAGAAAACGTACTAACCTCCGGAGAAGAATTCGAACTCTTATTTACCTCTCCTGATGATATAAATGAAACTTTCGTAAGTCAAATCGGATACGTAACAACAGGAAAGGGAATTTGCATCAATGGCCAACTCACTTCCCCACGTGGGTATAAGCATTTCGAATAAGTGATTAGTGAATTGGTAATAAAAATAAATTTTTGATACTCGTGTGTCGCTTGCAAGCCAAAAATAACATAGATCTTAGGTTTCGAGGTTGACTTTAGACCCCTTTGATATTCAATTTTTACTTTTTAGCGGTTTTGCCGCGTTGTGTTCTCTTTGTTTCTGCGGTAAAGTAAAAATTTATAAAATAGTTGACATAATAGTATAATACCATATATTTTCCTATAACTTTAATAAGGAGAAATATATGTTTTTTTTAAAAAAAAATACATTCTTAATCTTAGTATTTTGTTTTACAATCATCGGATTCGGTCAGGTTACAGTTATCGATACAATATGGCTTGGTCCAAAATCGGGAAACGGAATATGGCCTACAACAATTA
>CAZALG010000176.1:0-4727 GCA_964485935.1 uncultured bacterium
CCCACTTCAAATCCAGCTTCAAATCTATGGAAAAAGGTCTTCCGGTTTCTCCTGTAGCACCTCCTTCCAAAAGCTTGTCTTCTCCCATTTGGAAAGGAACCCATTCTCCGCCCTCGATTCGCCAGGAGAATCGCCCGAGAGGCATCCTGTCTCCTTCTCTCGATAAAAAATCTCCTTCTATCGAACTTATAAGAACCCACTCGGTATTGGATTGTATAGTGCCTTTTATGGCTCCGGGAATTTCGATTGGAGAATCGAGAGGGCTAACAAAACCGATATCGATTTTTTCAGCCTGAATTTCAAGAGAAAGATACTCATCGTCACCGAAATCAGCTTGACTTAATATTTCCTGATTTATAAGAAAGGGCAATAAGATAAATATTATCATTTCTTTACTATTAATTATATGCAGCAATTAAGCATTGTCAAGCGTTTTTACCGGAATGGAATCAGAAGATTTCACTGGATTACCTTACACAACCCTGAAAAAGCTATTTAACCACAGAACACACAAAAAAAATAACATATTTAACCATCAGAAGGACAAAAGTAATAAAAGATTTGGAGTATTTAGTGTGTCCCATGGTCTGAAGAATAATGTAAATGGATGAATTATTAGGTTGACAAAAATAAACCGTAGAATAATCTAATAATAAAGGAGGTGGTAATATGAAAAGGAATTTATGTATAATAATAGTATTAAGTATGTTTTTTTTCTCCGTGGTTTCTTATGCCCAGTACGATACCCTGAATTATGATGATGTTGACAGGACATATCTTCTGCACGTTCCTTCATCTTATGATGGGCTTACCTCTGTGCCTCTTGTTTTAGCTTTGCATCATGCAGGTGGTAATGGCTCTGGGTTTGAAAGTACGACCGGCTTTAGTGACAAAGCAGATTCGAATAGTTTTATTGTTGTCTATCCTAATGGTATCGGGGGCTATTGGAATGCGGGAAACTGTTGTGGTTCTGCGATGGAAGATAGTGTCGATGATGTTGGATTCATTTCGACGCTCATCGATACGCTTTCGGCAAATTATAAAATCGATTCGACCAGAATTTTTGCCACGGGGTTTTCCAACGGATCGATTATGGCATATCGTTTGGCAGCGGAATTATCAAATAAAATTGCCGCTATCGCAGCCGGATCAGGACAAATGATGCTGGATGATTGTGATCCGGTTCGAGCAGTACCAATAATGCATTTACATGCGTTGGACGATGCTTCTGTGCCTTATGAGGGTGGCTCTGCTTCAGGATATGTTTTCCCGTCTGTTAAATCCGTAATTGATATCTGGGTTGGAATAAATGGTTGTGAGACCGATCCGGATACTGTTATCGATAGCGATGACCTCATGGTGAGAAAATGGGTAGCTCTGAGTAACAATGCTGATATAGTTTTATATACTACTCCCACGGGTGGGCATTCCTGGCTTACAAGCATTCCAGCTACCGATTCTATCTGGGATTTCTTCGACGCGCATCCCTTGGACCCATCGACCGGTATCGATGACAATTCAACTGCTGTTAGGGGTTTTGTCTTGAAACAAAATTATCCCAATCCGTTTAATGCTACAACAACAATCCGTTTTTTATTGCCGCAGCCAGAGAGAGTAACGCTAAAAGTCTTTGATCTGCTTGGTAAGGAAGTCGCAGTATTGTTGGATAAAGAAGTGGGTGCAGGTGAACACACGGTTGTTTTTGACTCGGAAAAGTTACCCAACGGGGTTTATTTCTTTAGAATTAAAGCGGGAACATTTGTTGATGCAAAGAAACTCGTTTTGATGAGATAGTTTCAGTATAAAGGCCGGCAATAAAAATAAAAGATCTACCTGCCAATTGTATCTAGTGGTCAGGTAGATCTTCTGTCGGTTATGCCGGTTATTTGCGTTATTTATTACCTGCTAATATTACTCGACTATTATGTTTCTCTCAAAATTTCTCTAAAAGTCTATCTTTTCCTTTGCCACCATTTTCCAGCTTCCAGGTCTTCCGAAATTTTCTGAGCTTAATATGCATTTTCTATCTGTCTTTTCTTCCTCTGCGTCAAAGAATTCACCCGCTACATATACACATTTACCGTCAGCACTGCAGGCAATGCCTGAGATATTCGATAAATCAATTATCTGGGGTTCATAGTCTGTGGATCTGGCTTGCGCTTCAATATATACAAAGGGAGATGCCAGTTTTGGTTTTAGTAGATTTAAGCAGAGGAGAATGACAATTAAGATTAGTACTATTTTAATAAATTTATCCTTTAACATAAACATAAGTCCTCCTTTTATGTAAAAGTTAACGATTCTCTTTAATTAGTCAACATTAAATAGAACCAAGATTCTCTGATTCACGAGCTAATTTAACCACGAAAAAAACCAGAAAAAATCATGGGTCATCAGTCGTAGCCATAAGTCAAAAATTACCAATTAATGGAATGGCGCGAATTGTTTTTTTTATCATTTTTATATATCTATAATAAATATCGAGGTAAGAATGATTAAGAAGAAATTCTTCTGAGGTTAAAGGGAAAATAGATATGATCAATTTGGCAGAAAGTGAAGTTAAATTAATTGACAAATCCAAAAAAATCGTTAAAATAACTATTATTAGTCCTTTTAATTTATTTTTGTTTTATTAATATTTCTTTTAAAGGAGGTATTTATGAAAAGGTTTGTTTGTCTGTTAGTACTGTTGCTCATTGTTTTATTCTGGATTAGTGGTTGTGGAGGAAAAGGAGGGGGAAGCGATAAGGAACCTAACAATTCTATTGAAGAAGCTGGTGAAATTACTCTGGATGAATCTTTTCCCATAAAAATTAATCCAACGGGAGACGTAGATTGGTTTAAAGTGGAACTGCCGGAGCAGGGCTATTTGAAGGTACAAGCGGGGGAATGTCCCGAAGAGTTGAATCTTGAAGTTGCCTTTGCTTTGTACAAGGAATGGGAAGGAGAAAAAGAAGAAAGGATAAGGGGTTGGAACCGTTTACCTGATGCTGTTTTTATACCTGAAGGAGGTACCTACTATTTTGCGGTTAAAGATGATTATGATGATGCTTCATCCGGAAAAGCTATACAAATAAAGGCGAGTTTCTTAAAAGAATTCGATCCTTCTGAACCAAATAATTCACCTGAAAAAGCTAAATCAGTAGAGGCGGGTTCGGTCGTAAAACCCGCAGTTTATCCAACGGGAGATGTGGATTGGCTAAAGGTTAAACTAGAAAGTCAGGGGTATCTGGTTTTGAAATCAAATAATGTTCCCGAAGGAATAGTTCCTGAAGTTTCCTATGTGATTTATGATGAGTGGGCAGATTCTAAAGTTAAGGAACTGAGAAGTTGGCACGTATTTCCTGATGCCTGTTTTATTCCTGATTCCGGGGAATACTTGATCAAGCTTCACGACGATTATGATGATGCCGCATCTGAAACCCCCTATGATTTGAAGATTGAATTTCTCGAACAGATGGATAGAAATGAACCAAACGATGAATTTGCTAATTCTAAAAGTATAAATCGCGGTGACACTCTTACGTTAGCTATTTTCCCGGCAGGTGACAGAGATTACTACAAAGTTAAGACTACTGATGCGCAAAATCTTAAATTTTTGGCAAAAGGTTTTTCTGATGATGTCGTACCGGAAATCAAATTGATGGTTTTAGACGAGAATAATCCAAATGCATTGAAGGAAGCAAGTGCATGGAAGAGATTGCCCGCTGATTTTGAGGTTGAAGCGAACAAAGAGTATTTTGTTTTGCTCCACGACGATTTTGATGATGCTGGTTCGTCCGAGGCTTTCCAGTTGATAATCGAGTAGATTACATCGAGTAGATAAAAATAAGAAAGAGGCATCGAGCGATGCCTCTTTCTTATTTTTATGATAATTTAATAACAAAAGAGAAGAAATATTTTTTGGATACTAAAACAAATCTTTTTAATCAGTGTGTATCTGCGCAAATCCGTGGACAATAATCGGGCGGGGTTAAGAATTATTACCTACCCCCCAAATTTTTGTGCCAACACACCCAAAGTTAGTTATTGTAATACTTATAAGAAATTTTACACGGGGATAAGCTATTTACGAATATTTGTATAATCAAAGGCATTACCGTCCGAGAAAGACGTGGTCAATTTCCCCTGCGAGGAAATTGCCACTCGGCTTTCAGGTTCGCTCCTCTTGAAACGCAAGCATTTCAAGAGACCATGCCCTCTCACCCTCCGAGACGCTTTCCTGGACGGCAATACCTCTGATTCTTGCCGACGTAATTAATAAAAAGAATGGGTGGTAGGCAATAAGAATTCCCCTTGACAAATTAAAAATAATCATTATAATTAATTTAACTAAATAGTTAGTTAAGGGGGGAGATTGGCTGGTAGAAAAAAAGAAAGCGCAAAAGAGAAGATAATGAAAGTCGCGACATCGCTTTTTGCCGAAAAGGGTTTTGATGCCGCCACTGTTGATAAGATAGCCGGGAAAGCAAAGGTGAACAAGGCGCTTATTTATTACTATTTTGAAAATAAAGATGATTTACTCACGAAAATTTTCGATGGTTTTATGGAAGAAAGTTTGGATCGATTTCAGGAGCTTTTCCGGAAGATGGAGTCTAAGGAGGTTTTTGATTCGAGGGAACGGATGGGCGAGATAATGCAAGTTTTGCTTGGTGTTATGATGAAAAATAGCGAAGTCTTGAAGCTGATGCTTATGGAATCTATAAAGGGAAAGAGGGATCCTTTCC
>CAZALG010000177.1:0-4672 GCA_964485935.1 uncultured bacterium
GCATTTTAGTTCCTCCGGATAATCCTGAAGCTCTATCAGATGCAATAATAAAACTCATTAAAGATCCGGCTTTGAGGAATCAAATGGGTAAAAAGGGAAGAGAAGTCGCCGAGAAAGAATTTTCATGGAAGAATGTTGTCGAGAAAATTTTAAATATGATTAATAAATGATGACAGTTTTTTAGGCAAGGGAGGTTATAATATCCAAAACAATTCAATCGATATCACAATTAATCTTAAATTTCAACTAGCCTTGACAGTTTAATCTTCTATTTTTATATTAAAATAAACAAATGGACGAAATAACCACTTATGAACCAGATAATTCGATAAAAAAAGGATATATTTCCTTATGTAAGGAGATAATCTGGGAATTGACTCATAACAAATGGCTTACTTTACAATTATTTAAAAGAGATTTTTTCTCGATTTATAAACAATCTTTAATAGGGGTTTTCTGGGCTTTCATATTCCCCATCGTAAGTGTAGGTATATTCATAATTCTTAATCACTCGGGCATTTTTAATGTTGGCAAAATCGAAGTGCCTTATCCAATTTACGCAATACTTGGCATGGCATTCTGGCAATTGTTTTCAACCGGATTAGTAACCACATCAAATTCTCTTGTTAAAGCCGGGTCAATGTTGGTAAAAATAAAATTTTCTAAAAAATCACTTGTGTTTTCTTCCGCGGCTCAATCTTTAATTCCATTTATAGTACAAATATTTTTGGTCGGGATTTTATTCCTGGTTTATCAGGTCTACCCTAGCATAAAAAGTCTGTTCATCCCATTGCTCATGGCACCTATACTTCTTTTAACCCTTGGTTTAGGATTCATTCTATCTGTTTTTAACAGTATTGTTCGGGACATTAGTAATGCTTTGTCGGTTCTTATAACTTTTCTGCTATTCTTAACGCCTGTATTATACGCTAAACCCAAAATAGGCGCTCTCGCTCCCTTAACAAAATTCAACCCCCTTTATTATCTGATTTCCGTGCCAAGAGAACTCATATTAAAGGGTACAATGGGAGAATGGAAAGGTTATTTAATATCTTTTGGATTTGCTGTTGTTATTTTTATTGCAGGATTATTAGTTTTTCATCTAACGGAAACGAGGGTAACTGAAAGAATATAACTATGGAGAACGATTTTTCAATTAAGGTTGAAAATGTCTCGAAAAAATACTGCAAATCATTAAAAAGATCAATGCTATATGGCGTTAAAGATATCGCGAGAAACTCATTGGGCTTGAGTTCTAACTCTCATATATTAAGAAAAGATGAGTTCTGGGCAGTGGAGGACATTTCCTTTGAAGTTAAAAAAGGAGAAACTCTAGGTATTATTGGACCTAACGGAGCCGGTAAAACTACAATTTTAAAATTACTTAATGGTATATTCTGGCCGGATAAAGGAAAAATAACAATTAAAGGAAAGGTGGGAGCCTTAATCGCTGTGGGAGCTGGGTTCCATCCTATGTTGACCGGAAGAGAAAACATTTACCTTAACGGAGCAATACTGGGGATGAGCAGACATGAAGTCAATAGAAAATTCGACACAATTGTCGAATTCGCCGATATCGGAGATTTTCTCGATACACCTGTAAAGTTTTATTCAAGTGGAATGTTTGTAAGGCTTGGCTTTTCAATTGCGTCTCATTCCGCTGCAGATATTCTATTGATAGATGAGATATTGGCGGTAGGGGATCTTTCTTTTAGGGCAAAATGCAGGAAACTCATTAAAGATCTTTCAAGAAAGGGCGTTACAATAATTTTGATCACTCATAATATGCATATGCTTAGTTATGTCTGTGAGAATTCTTTAGTATTAGTTGATAGCAAAGTTGTTTATCGCGGCAGAACAGACGAAGCCATTGATATTTATAGGTCTTCTTTAGAGGGTAAACAATCTTATTATCATAATGGTACCGGTGAGATTAAAATTGAAAAATTAGAAATATTAGATTCAAAAAATAATCCTAGAACAGATTTTGAAATAGGCGAAAAAGTAAAGATACGTGTTTATTATAAATCTTCAAAGAATATTGAGAATCCGATTTTTAATATAGCAATTTATAGAGGTGATAAATACGAAGTCGTTACAGGGATGAGAACGGATTTTGATAAAATAAATTTTGGTATTATAAAAGGTACAGGATTTGTTGATCTGGAGATTGAATCTTTTAATCTTTTGCCAAACAATTATATTATTAATACGACTATTTATCATAATGATGGTTTTGCTTTTTATGACAGGATTGAAAGGGTTGCCCGTTTAAAAGTGGTTGGCGGTAAAAAAATTAATGGTACGACTTATTTATCTCATACATGGAGTTCAAATAAAAAATATTAGGAGAAAATCAATAAAATGGATTTCCCAAGGGCTATAGTATTTATAACTTTTGATTGTCTACGTTCAGACCGTTTAGGTTGTTATGGTTATAAAGGTGTGGATACTCCTTGTATTGATAGAATAGCTTCGGAGGGAGTTATTTTCACACAGGCAATTTCACAGGCTACCAATACGTGGGTATCTCACGCTTCAATATTTACGGGATGCAATCCCTATAAGCATGGAGTAAGGGACCCATTTACAAAGTTAAGTGAGAAAATCCTAACAATAGCGGAAGTTTTATCGAAGAATGGATTCGCAACCGCGGGCTTTCCTTCGCATACTTTACTTGGACCTACTCTGGGTTTTAATAGAGGATTTGATATTTATGATTTAGACTTAGAAGATTTTCAGTATTGTTCATATGTGAAAGATAATAAATACTATCGTAAATGGGATGATATCTGGGAAAAGGCAAAGATATGGATAGCAAAACAAAAAGGTCCCTTTTTTATATGGTTTCATTATATGGGAATACATGAAATTCCTTTGGAATCACTATCTTTACCTGATAGCTTTAAGAACAAATATTCTTCCTCTGGGCAATATTATGATGCAAAGGTTAGTTTCGCAGATAAAGAATGCATGGAGCCAATTTTATCTTTTTTTAAAAGTAATAACTTGTATAACGATTCTATATTTGTTCTTTTCTCTGATCATGGAGATAAAATAATTGACGATTCATACACTATAGGAAAAGTAAAGCATAATGAAGGTTTATTTGAAGATGTTGTCCGTATTCCAATAATATTATGTGCCCCCAAACTTATAGAAGGTAAAAAAAGTGTAGCAAAACAGGTAAGAAGTATAGATATAATGCCAACTGTTCTGAGTCTAGTTGATGTCACGATACCTGAAAATATAGATGGTACGGACCTGACTCAGTTTTATATTTTACCTGTGCAAAAAAAAGATGACGAAGGGATTTTTTATGCTTATATGGAAAATTTACCTTATAATGAGTTTGGGTTAAGAACGCCAGAGTGGAAACTAATCCTAAAAATAAAAGAGAGTAGGAATCGATCAAATAAAAGAAAATTTTTTAGTCCCAGGAAATTTCCGGCTCACAATATTTTAAAAAAAATAAAAGGATTTACAAAAGAGTTATTAGGAGATGCAACTGGTACGAAAAAGTTTTTTTTTGAAAAATTGCTTTTCTTAAAATTATGCCTAAAAAATGCTAACAGAATATTAACTTATTATTTATCCGGAAGTTTTTACAGGCAGAAAAAAAACAACCGCTGCCAATCCTATGAAGTAAAATCATTATATAGTTTGAGAAACGACCCTGACGAAAGATATAATGTATCTTCAATATACCCTGACATTGTAACAAAACTGAATAAACAATTTATATGCTTTGTAGAAAAGTCATATACAAAGGCGGAGGAAATTAATAATGAAGAAAAGGAAAAGATAGAGAGAAAATTAAGAGATTTGGGGTATAATTGAGGATAATCATATGAATAATAAAATGAACATCCTTCTAACAACCTCTGCTGCTCCCAAAAAAAGCCCTTTTTCCACAAAAGAAAAAAGACCTCCTTTAGGGGTAGGGTTTCTAATATCAATATTAAGGGGAAAAGGATATAACGTTTTTTTCATAGACAATTATTTAAAGCCTACTCATTTCGTAAAAGAAAAATATCTGCAACGAAACAAAATTGATTTTGTTGGAATTCATTCAAACACTATATGCTATCGTGATACCTTAAGAATGTTTAATGAAATTCACAATCTAAGAAAACAAAAAAAATGGGACGGCAAAATAATAGTTGGCGGTCCTCACACTTCAGTCGCCCTAGATAGTATACCTGATTTTGTTGATTATATAGTACAAGGTGAAGGAGAAAAAGCTATAATTGATATAATAGAAGGTAAGGATACTAGGAGGGTAATAAGGAAAGAAAGAATCACAAATTTGGATATATTACCCTTTCAACCCTGGGATATTTTTTCAAAAATGCCTTATGACTTTACATCTCCAAGATTGGACGAAAAACCAGTTTTTACAATGAACACCAGTAGAGGATGCCCCTTTAATTGTACATTCTGTTCTGTAAGTTCAATTTGGGGTAAACAGTATACATATTATAGTGCCGAACGAATAATTGATGAGATTGTTTATCTAAAAAGGGAATTTAATGCAAAAGCTATTTACTTTAGAGAAGATAACTTTACTATGAATCTTCAAAGAACACAAAATTTTTGTGAAGGAATGATTAAGAGAAATATTAACATGCACTGGACATGCGAAACAAGAGTGGATAGTCTAAATGATGAA